>JAFONM010000004.1 GCA_017418445.1 Kiritimatiellia bacterium | reverse complement strand
CGAGGTGCCCCGCGGGCCTTACGGCCCCCGGCGCGCACTCCTCGTACGCTGCGAACCTGGCGGCGCCGGGCGCGGAGAACGCCAGCGCGGCGGAGAGCGAAATCGCGATCGGGCATGTCGATTTCATCTATCTCAGCTCTGCTCGTCTCCGGACACGACCACGAGGTCTGACCATATGGCACGCCCCTTCGCGCCGTAGCATGTGTCCTTAAGGTGCGCATGCTGGGTGTAGAAGAAGGGACGGTCCGGATCGATCTCGCCGCCGTGCGCCTTCATGAACTCCTCGATGTCGACGTGGTTCCCGTCCTTCCAGTGCGCGCCGATGAAGGTGTAGCCGCGCACCTTCTTCATCCAGATGGGCTCGTACTTCTCGTGGAAGAACTCCTCCCACACCCTGGCGCGGTTGTCGCCGTATCCGATCGAATCCTTCGGCGCGTCCGCCTCGGGGAGCTTGTTCCACGGCCAGCCTTCGAGGCAGTGGTTGCCGTAGACGAAGAGCTTCTCCACATGCCCGCCGTCCGGCCTCCTGTCGCCGGGGAAGACCGAATACCACGCGTCCGCCAGCATCTTCAGCTGCGGGATGCGTCCCGTGTCCGCGATGTCGCCGGCGACGAGCACTCCGTCAGCGCCATGGTCGCGGAAGTACCTGAGCGCGTTGAGGAGGTGTTTTTCGTCCCCGGGATTCTTGAGATGGATGTCGCTCAGCACCCCGAACCTGAGGTTCGGCGTTCCGCCGCCGAACGCCCCGTGCGGCGCAGGAAACGCACAGCCTTTCAACAGCGATCCGGCCCCGACGACACCGGCGAGACCGAACGCGCCCGTCATGAATTCACGTCTGTTCATTCTTCTATCCCCATTCGGTGCCGATGATTCTATCAGATAGTCCGCCGCAAGTCCACCCCTACCTTTGTAGGGGTCCCTCAGACCGCGTCGCCGCCGAACATCACCTCGAGGCCGTCGTACGCCGGCGCAACCGGGAACGGCAGACGGCGCTCCAGCTCCTTCTGCGTCGGATGCAGCCCGCGGGCGAGATGCGTGACGTAGACGCGCTGCGCCGGATCGTGCGGAAGGTAGCGCCCGGTCTTCGAAAGGACGTTCACGAGCCTGACGACGTCGCCGGTCGCCGCGTGCTGGAAAAGGCGGTAGTCCTCCGCGTGGTCCGGTCCGCACGTCGCCTCCATGACGAGTGCGGTGATGCCCCTGCCCCTGACGTGCGCGTCGATGCCCGCGAGACGTGCCGCCCTGGCGACGATGGTCGAGGTGTCCGTCGCGTACAGCAGCCGCACGTCGCCCGACGGGAGCGGCTTCTCAATGAGATATATGAGCGCGGATTCCATCCTGCGCCCTGTGGTGTGGCTCGCCGGAAGCGCCGTGAACGAGAGTCCGTCAACCGTCACCGTCTCGCCTGTCTTGAGCGGAACGACGGTCGGTGCGGACCCGTTGCGCGACTTCGCCGCCCGCGCAAACTCCTCTGACGCCTCCTTCGCCCATCCCTCCTCGCAGAAGACCTTCTCCACGCCGAGGTCCACAGCCGCCGCCGGGTCGTAGTGGTCGCCGTGCGAATGGGTGTAGAAGATCGTCTTCGGCGCGGCCCCTCCGGGAATCATGTCCTTCGACAGGCGGGTGAAATCGACGAGTATCCCGTCGTCGAGAAGGACGCTCGTGAAGCGGCGCATTTCTCCGCGGGCATCGGGTTCGCCCGTCCAGTCCGCGGCCCCCGTTCCCAGAAAGCGGACCTTCAGCCCTCCGGTACGCGCAGTCGACGGAGCGGCTCCGCCGGCTGCCGCGAATCCTTCCATCGCGGCGACCGAGGCGGCCGCCGTGCCCAATCCGATGAAATCCCTTCTTGTCGTCATTTCCATTCCCTCCTTGTCCTTGTCGAATCGGCGAAGCTCAGAACCGCGGAAGCTTCATGAGCGAATCCACCCTGCCCCCCTCTCGCGAACGCAGGCGCCAGATTCGTCCATGCTCGTCACGGAGCGCGCGAAGCCTCCCCTCGTCCCGCCTGTGGCACGCGCAGTCGACGAGGTCCGCCATGTAGACTATCTCCTTCGCCCAGTCGCTGCGGTCCGACCACCGGTCGGCCGCGATGCGGATTCCGTGCGCGATTCCGCTTATCTCGTCCAGGATGGAATCCGTAAGTCCCGGATGCCGCGAATAGCCGATCGGATTCGCAAGTATGTTGAACAGCTCCGAGCAGTTGGCCTTCACCGCGCCGCCGCGCAGGTAGAGCGTCCCGAGCTTCAGGATATGGCCGGCGAGCGGCGCGTCCATCACGGCGTTGAGCTCGCGCTCGAGATCCATGTTGACGGCCTTCGGACCCGAATAGGCGAGGGATCCGCCGAAGATCATCCCGGGAAGCGACGCGGCGAGCGGCTGCCAGTGTCCCTCGTCTCCCCAGTCCGTGACGAGGAACCCCCGCGCGCCGTGGACGCGGCCCGCGGACTCCGCGGCCGCCATGTTCTCGCGCATGTTCTCCATGCGCCCGGCGAGCGAGCGCCACGAGGACGTCCCGGGGCAGACGTAGAAGTCGAGTCCGGACTTCGCGAACGCGGCGGCCTCCCTGTCGAAGGGATGGTTCGCCTCGTATCCCCAGTCGAGCGCGATGAGGTCCTTCGGCAGGCGTCCGATCAGCTCCGGATGCCGCAGGACGATGTCGCCCCAGAACATGGGCCTGTAGCCCTTCCTCCTGGCGATGTCCGCGACCTTGAGCAGGAAGTCGAGGTATTCCTCGGGGTCGTCTATCTCGAACGTCTCGTCGCATCCGATGTTGACGAGCTTCGCATTGAAGTTGGGCAGGAGCTGGGAAAGGAGATCCTCGACGAGCGCGAGGGAACCCGGATTCCTCGGATCGAGCGTCGTCGGATACTTCTTGATCGCGCCCCACGGCGTCATCGCCCCGCCCTTCGGAAAGCGCGCGAGCGAATTGTACTTCGGTTTCGTCAGCCAGCGCTCCATGTGCCCGAAGCAGTTCTGGTTCGCCACGAGCTCGATCCCCTGGAACTCGCAGTACGCCTGGAGCTTCGCGATCTCCTGCGGCGTCACGGGATCCGCCTCCTCCCACACGCTCTCGTGTCCCTCGTAGGCGAAGGTGTGCTCGGTGTACAGCTGGAACTGGTTGTAGCGGCAGCGCGCGAGGATGTCCACGATGAGCCGCAGGGTGCGCATGGTCGGGACCCTGTCCCGGCTTATGTCAAGCATGTATCCCCGCGTCTCGAACATCGCCTCGCTCAGTCGTCAAGGGCGGCGATAAGCATCACGACGGCCCGGGGGAGGGATCCGTCGACCGAGAACGCCGCGCTTCCGGAGGCGTAGTTTCCGCGGTAGAGCCTGCCGCCGGAGAAGGTGTACGCCGCCGTGCCGCTCGCGTACTGCCCTCGGTATATGCGCCCAGTTGACTTGTCGATCACATAGGCCGCGGTGCCGCTCGCGTAGTGGCCCCTGTACAGGCGGCCCGTCGAACTGTCGTATGTGTATGCGGCGGTGCCGCTCGCGTAGTGGCCGCGGAATATGCGCCCGGAGCCGGCGTCGTAGGCGAACGCCGCCGTGCCGCTCGCGTAGTGCCCCCTGTAGAGACGGCCGGAGTCCTCGTCGTAGCTGTATTCTGCGGTGCCCGCAGCGTAGTGCCCCTCGTATACCCTCGCCGCAACCGTAGCGCTCGCCGCCATGATCGTCACCCCCGCAATAAGTGTTTTTACGATATTCATGGCGCTATTCTACCAAACCCCGCAGTCCCGTGCAATAGCCGGGCAGGGCCGGCGGGGAATTTGGTATAATATCCGCCGCATGAGGAAAGCGTGGAGCATATTGCCGGAGGAATGGAAGCCAATCCTCGCGGAACGGGGACTGAGGCCTTTTCGCGCCGACCAGATCCTCCACTCGCTGTACCGGGACTGGATAGACGACTGGGACATGGCGACGACGCTTCCAAGGGACTTCCGCGAGACCCTCAAGACCGAGTTCCCGATCACGAAGACGGAAACGCTCGACGTCTCGCAGTCGTCCGACGGGACGCGGAAGCTCCTTCTCGGCTACGAGGACGGCGAGGCGGTGGAGACCGTCCTGATCCCCGCCACCGGACGCTTCACGCAGTGCATCTCGACGCAGGTGGGCTGCGCGATGGGATGCGCGTTCTGCGCGAGCGGCGCACGCGGGGTGGTCCGATCGCTCACCGCGGACGAGATCGTCGCCGAATACATGGCGGGCCGCAGGCTCGGCGAGATAACGAACATCGTCGTCATGGGGATGGGCGAGCCGTTCATGAACTACGACGAGACGCTCCGCGCCCTCAGGCTTGTCAACGCGGGGAAGGGTCCGAACCTCGGCGCGAGGCACATCACCATCTCGACGTGCGGAGTCGTCCCCGGATTCGCGCGCCTGGCCGACGAGGGGATCCAGTTCGAGCTCTCCGTCTCCCTCCACGCGCCCAACGACGCGCTGAGGAGCGAGCTGATGCCGGTGAACAGGCGCTGGCCGATCGACGAGCTTCTCGACGCGTGCGCCGACTATACGCGCAGGACGAAGCGCATCATCACCTTCGAGTATACGGTCATCAGGGGAGTCAACGATTCGCGCCGGTGCGCGGAGGAGCTCGCATCGCAGGTCAGGCGCGTACCGATGGCGAAGGTGAACCTCATCCCCCTTTCGCCGGTATCGCACCGCCCGGATTTCAGGACTCCGGACGAGGCGACGCTGATGATGTTCCTGGACGTCCTCATGAAGGCGCACGTCCAGACGATGCTGAGGCGATCCCGCGGCAAGGACGCGAACGCCGCGTGCGGACAGCTGCGCCTGAGGCGCGTCGAGGCAGACGGCCGCGGCCGGCAGTGAAGGACCGGACATGGGCAGGAGCGGAATAACTCGCGAGGAGATAATCGGCTGGGGCGGAGAGGAGGTCTTCAACCAGGGGCTCGCCTTCTGCAACTCGGGGGACGTCCTCGACGTGAAGTACGACGACGAGACGCTCGTCGTCTCCGGCAAGATTTCGCAGCCTGACGGATGGGACATGCCGGTCAGCTTCAAGCTCTCGGAAAAGCACCGCATAGAGTCCCGCTGCCCCTGCTACGCGAACCAGAAGCTCGGACAGGTCTGCCCGCACGTGACCGCCGTCGCGATCGCCCTCATGGTGATGGAAATGGACGACGAACCGGAGCGGGACAGGTCCGCGAAGGGAAATGGAAGTCCGCAGGCCGATGGCGGGGAAGCGCCATGCGAACCGGAAGAGGACGTCATTGAGGTTCCGATGAAGCCGGGCTTCTATGCCTTCGTCCAGGGCTCGCGCGCATCGCTCTCGATAGCCGTCGACGCATGGTATGACGACATAGACTTCCCGGCATGCTCGATACAGGCGGACAGGACCGTGTACCTTCCCGACCCGTCGGACCCGCTTGTCCGCAGGACGCGTTCGCTGAAGTCCGAACAGGAGGCGATGAAACTTCTCGAGGGATGGGGATTCGAGCGCGCGTACAGGGAGGGCGACCTCAAAATGTACATCACGGATCCGCACGCGGTCCTCAACTTCCTCGGCGGCGGCATCCCGGCCCTCCGGCGCCTCGGATGGAAGATCGACTACGCGGACAGGCTGAACGAGCTCGTGGAGTCCTTCTCCGCCGTCGTCCCCGTGGTGAAGGTGAAGGACGCGGACGGAGGCGCCTTCGACGTCAGGTATTCCTTCGAGCTCGCGGGCGGCGGGGAGGTGTCGGACGTCGAAGTGCAGGTCGCGCTCAACCGCCACGAGTCGTTCATACTGAAGGACGGCAGGGTCGCGCTCCTCGACGCGAAGGCGATAGAATCGATGCATGACGTCTTCACGGACTGCGCGACCACCCAGTACGGCGCGCCCGCGGGATGGTTCCGCGTCCGCCGGATACACGCCCCCTACGTGAAGAGCTCCCTCGACTCCCTCGCGGACGTCGTGGAGGTCGAGGACTTCGACGCGCCCGCGTGGCACGAGACGGCGGCTCTCTTCAACCGCGACGCCAGGTTCGAGCCGATGTCGCTGGGGAAGCTCGACAGGATCCTCAGACCGTACCAGCGCACAGGCGTATACTGGATGCGGTTCCTCGAGAACGCCGGACTCGGCGGACTCCTCGCGGACGAGATGGGCCTCGGCAAGACGCTCCAGACGCTCACCTGGCTTTCGCTCCCGCCGGCCGCAGGCCGCCAGTCGCCGGCCGCCGGCCGCCATCTCCCCAGCCTGATCGTATGTCCGACGTCCCTCGTCCGGAACTGGGAGGCGGAGGCGCACAAGTTCACGCCGGACATGAAGGTGCTCGTCGTGTCGGGTCCGGACCGCGCGAAGATGTTCGATGCGATTGATTCCGCGGACCTCGTCGTCACCTCCTACGCGCTCGTCCAGAGGGATTTCGAGGAAGCCTACGCCAACCGCGAATTCGACGCCGTGGTGATCGACGAGGCGCAGCACATCAAGAACAGGGACACGAAGAACGCCAGGGCGGTGAAGCGCATCCGGGCCCGTCGCCACCTCGCGCTCACGGGAACGCCGATAGAGAACTCGGTCGCGGACGTGTGGTCCATCTTCGAGTTCATCCTTCCGGGACTCGACTACCTCGGGACGGACTACGAGGACTTCCGCCGGAAGTTCGAGCTGCCGATCGCGGACGGCGGCGCCGTGGGCGACGAGGCGCTCTCGAAGCTGAAGAAGAAGCTGAACGCCTTCATACTCCGCCGCGTAAAGAAGTCCGTCGCGAAGGACCTCCCCGACAAGATCGTGAAGGTCTCCTACTGTCCGATGGACGACGACACCCAGCGCGAATACAACGAGGCGCTGTCGAAGACGCGCCGCCAGGCCGTGGACATCGTGAAGGCGAAGGGATTCCAGAAGTCGCGCTTCGAGCTCCTCGCGCTGCTCATGAAGCTCCGCCAGATCGCGTCGCTCGGCAAGCTCCCCGCGTTCATGGAGCAGCTGGAGTCCGCCATCGAGGGCGGACACAAGATTCTGGTCTTCTCGCAGTTCGTGAAGATGCTGCAGATAATCGCCGCGGAGCTCCAGGAGGCCGGAATCCCCTTCTGCTATCTCGACGGCTCCACGAAGGACCGCCTCGGCGAATGCAACCGGTTCAACAGGGATCCGGAGATTCCGGTCTTCCTGATCTCGCTGATGGCCGGCGGCACGGGACTAAACCTCACCGGCGCGGACATGGTGATACACTACGACCCGTGGTGGAATCCCGCCGTCGAAGACCAGGCGACGGACCGCGCGCACCGCATCGGGCAGAAGAAGACCGTCTACGTCATGAAGATGATCGCCTCCGGATCAGTCGAGGAGAAGGTCCTCGCCCTGCAGCGCAGGAAGCAGGCCGTCATCGCGGCCACGGTCGGCACGACCGACGCGGCCGTCATGGAGAAGCTCACCGCCGAAGACCTCTCGGCCCTGCTCTCCTGAGAAATGGTATAATACGCGCATGCCATCAAAAGCGAAGATAATCCTTGCCAGCGGAAGTCCCAGGCGGGCGAAGATCCTCCGCGACGCGGGAGTCGAATTCGAGATCGAGAAGACCGACGCGCCCGAAGTGTCGTATCCGCACGAACCGGAGCGGACGGTCCGCGAAAACGCCCTCGCGAAGGGAGCCGCCGCCGCGCACCGCGGACGCGTCCTCTCCGCGGACACGATCGTCTGGCTCGACAACAGGATCTACGGCAAGCCCCGCGACCTCGAGGAGGCGAAGGAATTCCTCCGCGAGCTCTCGGGACGGACCCACACCGTCTTCACCGGAGTCGCCTTCGACGGCGCCACGCAGGTCGTCCGCTCGGACGTCACTTTCAAGAGGCTCTCCGAGGAGACGATCGATAAATACGTCGCCGAAGTCAGGCCGACGGACCGCGCAGGAGCCTACGACATCGACGTCTCGGGCGACCTGCTCATAGCATCGCACTCGGGGAGCTACGAGAACATCATGGGGCTTCCGCTCGGACCGCTTGTGGACTGGGGAATCGTCCCGCATCCCTGGAGCGGAATCCGGTCCGCGGCTCCGGCCGCGTCCCGCTTCCCGCCCCTCCCGGCCGCCACGACGCTCGTCGAGCTCCTCAAGGCGAACGGACTCGCATGCGCCACGGCCGAGAGCTGCACGGGCGGCGGAATCGGCGCGGCGATAACGTCCGTCCCCGGATCGAGCGCCGTCTATCTCGGCGGAGTCGTCTCCTACGCGAACTCGGTGAAGGAGCATGTCCTCGGCGTCTCGGCGGAAACGCTCGCCGCCGCCGGCGCCGTCTCTTCCGAAACAGCGGCGCAGATGGCGGACGGCGCAAGGCGCCTCACGGGAGCGGACATCGCGGTAAGCGTCACGGGCATAGCGGGTCCCGACGGCGGGACGCCCGAGAAGCCCGTGGGCCTGGTGTGGTTCGGACTCTCGACAAAGAAAGGCACGCGCACCGAGAAGGCGATCTTCCCGGGCGACCGCGAGACCGTCCGTCGGCTGACGGTCGTCCACGCCCTTGGAATGCTGACCGTTGCGGCGACGTGAATATGAAGATAAAAGGAGTGGTTTTCGACTACGGCGGCGTCATGACGACGTCCACGATGCCTCTGCGCGTCATCGACCTCGCGAAGGACATGGGCATCCCGTGGGACGCGATCAGGCGCGGATTCGACGCGCACCGCCTCGACTACGACAGGGACGACATCTCGCTCAGGGAGATGTACGACGCGATATGGAGCGACGCCGGCCTCAAGGTCGACGACGCGACGACCGCGCTGTTCATGGACGCGGACTCCAGGAGCTGGCTCTATCGCCGCGAACGGACGCGCGAATGGATGGCGCAGCTCAAGGCGCGCGGATTCAGGATCGGAATACTCACCAACATGTGCTCCAGGTTCGGCAACGAACATTTCAAGAAGGCGTTCGCGGACTTCATCGAACTTTCCGACGCGATGGTCATCTCCGGCGAGGAGCGCGTCACGAAGCCGAATCCGAAGATATACGAAATCCTCCGGGAACGCATCGCCCTCCCGGCGAACGGACTCTGCTTCATCGACGACGTCGAGAAGAACTGCGCCGCCGCGCGCGCATGCGGATGGCATGCGATCCGTTTCGTCTCGAGCGAACAGGTCGAGGCCGACTTCGAAAGGCTCGTCGCACAGTGAGGACAGTCCTCGTCACCGGCGGAACACGCCGCCTCGGCGCGGCGATCGCGAGGAAGCTCGCGGCGGACGGGTGGCGGGTGATCGTGTCGAGCCACAGGGCGCTTGCGAACATGAAGGAGCTCGGAGACGTCCCCGGCATTGAACTCATGAAGGGCTGCGACCTGGCGCGCGAAGGCGGCGCGGACGAACTCTACTGGAAGGCGGTCAGCCTCGCCGGGGGGAAGCTCGACGCCATCGTCAACAACGCGGCGCTTTTCAGGGGCGCCGCGGGAACGCTCATGACGGTCAACGCCGTCGCGCCGAGAAGGATAATGGAACTCGTGCGTCTCAGGGGCGGCGCAGTCGTCAACATACTCGACACGCATGTCGTCTCCGTCTGGCGCAGGAACACCGGGCGAAAGTTTCCGGTCGGCGAGGGCGAGAACGGACGCTACCTCGACTCGAAGTACGCGCTGCTCGAGGCGACAGTCCGCTTCGCCGAAAAGTCCACTCCGGCTTTCCGCGTCAACGCCGTCGCGCCCGGACCCGTTCTCGCGCCGGAGCAGGCGCGCGAAAAGGCGGGCAGGCTCCTCGCCGCGCGTCCGACTCCCGGAGAGGTCGCGAACGCCGTGGCCTTCCTCCTCGACACCCCTTCCGCGACCGGCGTCATCATTCCGGTCGACGGCGGACAGCACCTCCTGTAGCGATGGGCGACAAGCGGCCAGTTGGATTCTTCGATTCAGGCATCGGCGGGACGTGCATCCTCCGCGCGTTCCGGGAACTGTGTCCGAACGAAAGGACCATATACCTCGCCGACTCCGAGAACTGTCCGTACGGCAACAGGAGCGCGGACGAGATAGTCCGCCTCTCGGAGAAGAACACGGCCGAGCTCCTGGCCAAGGGATGCAAGATGATCGTCGTCGCATGCAACACTGCGACCGCCGCCGCGATAGACGTACTCAGGAGGGAACATCCCGACGTTCCGTTCATCGGACTCGAACCCGCGGTGAAGCCCGCTGCGTTGAAGTCCAGGACCGGCGTCGTAGCGGTCCTCGCGACAAAGGGGACCTTCAACGGTCGCCTCTACAACGAGACGAGGCGCAAGTTCGCGAAGAACGTCACGGTCATCGCGGCGGTGGCGGACGAGTTCGTCGCGGAGGTCGAGAGGCTCGGAGGATTTCCCGTCGCCGAACTCGAGGGGGCGCGGCTCGCAAGGCTCGAGAAGATCGTCCGCGCGAAGATAGAGCCGCTGGTCGCGGCGGGCGCGGACCACATAGTCCTCGGCTGCACGCACTTCCCGCACCTGAAGCATCTCATTGAAAAGGTCGCAGGGCCCAGGGTGTCCGTCGTCGATCCGTCGCCGGCCGTCGCCCTCCAGGCCCGCCGCGTCCTGGAGGAACGCGGACTCCTCGCCTGACGTCTGCCGTCAGGCGACGCCAAGGATCACGCTGGCGTTCGATCCGCCGAACGCAAAGGAATTGGACAGCGCCGTCTTCGCGGCTATGGTGTTCCCGACTTCCGGAACCGGGAACGGCGCCAGCTCGCGATCGACGTTCGCGACGACGTGCGGAGGAACGCCGCGCCCGGAGCGAAGCGCGAGCCAGCAAAGCGCAGCCTCGATTGCCCCCGCCGCGCCGAGCGCATGGCCCGTGAGCGGCTTGGTCGAAGACGCGGGGACGCGGTCTCCGAAGACACGCCTCACCGCCGCGCATTCCATCGAATCGTTGTACGTCGTGCCGGTTCCGTGGAGATTGATGTAGTCGATGTCCTCTGGCGCGAGTCCTGCATCCGCAAGCGCCGCGCGCATTGCGGCTTCGGCACCCTTCCCTTCCGGATCGGGCGCCGTCAGGTGGTGGGCGTCCGACGATTCGCCGACGCCGAGGAGAGAGACGGACGAAGAGGTGAAAGGGTGAAAAGGCGAAGAGCCGGGGAGCATCAGGAAGAGGGCGGCGCCTTCGCCGAGGTTGATGCCGGCGCGATCCGCGGCCAGCGGGCGCGTAAGGTTCGGAGATGTCGCCTCGAGCGCGTTGAATCCGTTCACGACGACGCGCGTCATCGCGTCCGCGCCGCCGACTACGACCGCGTCGCAGAGTCCGGATTCCAGGAGCCTCCTCGCAGAGGCGAAGGTCTTCCCGCTCGACGAGCACGCCGTGGAGACGGTCCATGCCGGACCCTTCACGTTCCATCTGTCGCGAATCCTCTCCGCGGGATACGCCATGTCGATCCTGTCCGGATTCTCGGTGAATTCCTCCATCGTCGAATTGCTTGTCCCGACGACTGCGCCTATCCGCTCCGGCGCAGCGCCGAGTCCTTCGATCGCGGGCTGCAGCTGCCGCATCGCCTCGTCGACGAGCGCCCCGACGCGCGTTGTGCCGGCGGGGCGCTCCGCATATCCGAACATCGTCGTCTCCCCTTCCGGGAGAACCCCCTCCATGCGCCTCATGCCCGAGGTGTCCCCCGCGAACATGCGCCGCTCCGTCTCGTCCCTGCCGCGTCCCAGCGCCGTCACTATTCCGAGATCCGCCAGAATGAATCGCCCGCTCATTTTTCCGTCTCCCACCTGAAGTACTGCATCGGATACTTCTCCGCGAGGTCGGCGAGCGCCGTCGCGTATTCCTTCGCCATCGCGTCGACCGACGTTTCGTCGAGCCTCTTGACGAAGGCCGTGTAGCTTCCGGACGAATTTTCGATGCATGCTATGAAATATACGGGGTGCCCCATCGTCTTCGCGAAGCGGAAGGCTCCTTCCGCGAGCGTGAACTCCCTTTCGCCTGCGCGCTCCCTGCGGACGCGTCCGAAGGTTCTGTCGGCGGCCATCAGGAGCGCGTCTCCCCTTTCGAGCGCGTCGCCCGCCTCGAACGCCGTCGCGACTCCGAACTCGGATATGGGATGTATGACGACCCGCTTCTTCTTCGCGTGGCGGAGGTAGAACCGGTTGAACACGCCCGTCCGCTCGAACTCCATCCAGGCATGGAAGGTCCGTTCCGTCTCGCCCAGCGCGGCGAGGACCTCGATAGTCCCGACGTGCGAGGAGAGGACGAACACTCCGCGTCCCGAGGCGATGTCGTCGACGAACGACTTCGCGTCGGGAGATCCGTCGGCAACGACCTTCGGGAGTCGGCGGCCCTCCGCCATCACGACGAGCTTGTCCGCGAGCGAACGGGCGAAGTTCGCGACCTTCTTCGCGCGGGGAGAGTTGCGCCGGACGGCGGGCGAGAAGAGCCAGACGGTCAGCCCCACGGCCGAGGCGAAGAACTCGAGCGCGCGGAGTCCGAGGACGCGATAGACAATGTACAGCGTCTCCATGCCGAGCGGCGTCGCGCCGTGCTCCGCGGAATTGCCGCCGCGGGCCGGAGCGGACAGGAATCGCGAAATCGCGAGTGCACTCAGGAATCCGACGGGCAATCCGATTCCCAGAGTCGTTCCGAACGCCCTCACGACAGGGAACGACACGAATGCGAGCAGTCCGAAGCCGACCATGCTCGTCGCGAGCGAGCAGACCACGGGCTTCATGCGGCGGTCGTCCCCTTTTCCGCACTCGGTGATGCGCGATCCGACAAGAAACACCGAGTAGTCGAGGCTCATGCCCAGCAGGAGGAACATCGCCATGAGGTGGAAGAGACTGATGTAGCCGTCAGTGAACCTCAGGACGCACGCGACGACCGAGATTGCGATGAAGGACGGCGCGGTGACTGCGGCGGCCGCCTCGCGCGTCCTGTATGCGAATGCTATCGCGGCGAGCATTATCACACAGGCGATCGAAAGGCACACGACCGCCTCGCGCGTCCAGTCCCGCAGCGCCTTCGTGAACCATGCCTTCGCGTCGAACGATGCGTTTTTGTCGGCTGCGGCGGCCGGCGGATGCAATGGTTCGAGTCCCAGCGCGGCCGAGATGTATCCGCCCTGTTCGGCGTAGAGTTTCGCGACGTCGGAGGGCTTCGCCTTCGCGTGCAGCGCGGCAAGTCGCGCATCCGCCGCGGCGAGCGCCGGGTCCGGCCTGTAGAGCGACTCGGGGGTCGTCCCCACGTGGCCGCGACAGCAGAGAACCGCGACGACGACAAGCGCGATTTCGGCGAGCACGAGGACGTTCCACCCGCGTGCCGAACGAAGATTCGCCTGACGCCTGCGGAACCGCGCGGACGTGCCGGCCCCGGACGCGGATGCGGCCGTCCTCGGATAGCACCACAGGACGAATGCGAGCGCGGCGGCGAGCCCGACGCCGAGGAACACTGCGGACTGCCTCAGAACCGGGAGGGAGGAGACGAGCAGCGGCAGGAGGCTCAGTTCCGTCGTCGCCCATGAGATGACGAGATTCCTGACGAGGGGGACGTCCAGCGAGACGTCGCCGGAACCGTGCGGCGAAAGAAGCCAGTGGAACGAATAGTCGATGACAAGTCCGAGAATAGTCGTCCCGAAGACGAGAGTCATCAGGTGGAATCCGCCGAAGAGGACGGACAGCGCGAGGAGTCCCGCGAGAGCGGAAGTCGCGAGCGAGAGTCCTATGAGATACAGCCACTT
>JAFONM010000030.1 GCA_017418445.1 Kiritimatiellia bacterium | reverse complement strand
GAGTACATGAGCGAGGACCCGTGCCTCGCCTCGAAGCTCGTCGTGCCGCTCATCTAGGCGCTGCAGTCACACGGCGTCGCCGCCACGATCAAGCACTTCGCCGCCAACGAACAGGAGCTTTGCCGCAACACGGTCGACACCGACATCGACGAGCACACGCTGAGGGAGATATACCTCCGTCCGTTCGAGGCCGCCGTCAGGGAGGCGGGCGTCCTCTCCGTCATGTCGAGCTACAACAAGTTCCGCGGCAGGTGGGCCGGAGAGAACGACTATCTGCTCACCGACGTCCTCCGCCACGACTGGGGCTTCAAGGGAATGTGCGTCACGGACTGGGGCGGACAGCACTCCACGGTGCGCGGAGCGCTCGCCGGACAGGACGTCGAATGCAACCAGGGCTACGGCATCCGCCACTACCAGAATCCCTGGCTCTGCTGGCAGAAGTACAAGACCACTCCGCTCCGCCACTCGGACCGCGAGACTCAGCCGCTCGTATACGCCGTCAAGGACGGACTCGTTCCCGAGGACGTCGTCGACCGCATGGCGACGCACGTACTCTGGACGATGGCCAAGTGCAGGTTCTTCGACCAGCCGTCGAACCGCGTCGCGCGCGCGTGCAATCCGCCGGAGCATCAGAAGGGCGCGCGCATGATCGGCGAGGAGGCGGTGACGCTCCTCAGGAACTCGAAGAAGGTGCTTCCCCTCGACGCGAAGAGCGTGAAGACGCTCCTCGTCGTAGGCAACCTCGTCGACGCGCACCATACGGTCGGCGGATGGAGCGCCGAGGGGAATCCGCCATACGAGATCACGGTCTACGAGGCGCTCCGCGAACGTCTCGGCGACGGCGTCAGGATCGTGAAGGCCCCGCTCGTCGCGACGGACGCCTATGCCGGAGTCCACGGTGTCGCCGAAAAGCTCGTCGAGACGACGGACGACAAGGCGCGCGACACGGGCATGACGATCCGCGGATGGAAGACGAAGTTCTGGAACAACCGCCAAATGGAGGGCGAGCCTGTCGCCGACGGATTCACGCGCGAGCTCAAGGTCAACTGGCATGCCGACGCCCCCGCGGAGGGATGCGTCGCGGGCAGGTACTCGGTCCGCTGGAACGCCAGGATCGTCGCCCCCGAGTCCGGCGAGTTCGTCCTTGCGACGAAGTCCCGCCAGAGCTCCGCGACGCGCGTCAAGGTGGATGGCAGGATGGTCGTGGACAACTGGGACGGCAGGTCCAGCGCGCTCGCCACGGGACACGTCGTGCTCGAGAAGGACAGGCCGTACGAGTTCGAGGTCGACTACATGACGGGCGACAGCGAGTCGGCGTTCGAGTTCGGGTGGCTGTATCCGTCCGAGGCCGGCATGCGTCCCGAGGAGATCAAGGCCGCGGCGCTCGCCGCCGACGCCGTCCTCGTCTTCACGGGGACGACCGTCGGACACGGAAGGGCCATGGAGTGCGAGGGCGCGGACCGTCCGAGCATGAAGCTTCCCGCCGGACACGACGAGGCGATCTCCGCGATTCTCGGCTGGGGCGTCGGGAAGCTCGTCGTCGTGAACCACTCCGGCAGTCCCGTCGAGATGCCGTGGATCGCCGGATGCGACACGCTCGTCCAGGAGCCGTACATGGGACAGGAAGGCGGACGTCCTCTCGTCTCCGTCCTCTTCGGCGACGTGAATCCGAGCGGAAGGCTCCCCTGCACGTGGCCCGTCCGGTACGAGGACACGGCCGTCGCGACGATGGGGGAGGATGCGTACGGCGACAAGTACTCGAACTACTCCGAGCGCTTCCACTACGGCTATCGCTGGCACGATCTGAAGGGGATCGCCCCGATGTTCCCGTTCGGCTACGGACTCGGCTACTCGACGTTCAGGTACGGCGCGCCCAGCGTGTCCTCGGCCGCGACCGGCTGGAGGATCGTCGTCCCCTTGGAGAACACTGGGTCCGTAGACGGCAAGGAGGTGGTCCAGCTCTACGTCTCCTCGCCCGACTCGAAGGTCGAGCGCTGCGTCAAGGACCTGCGCGACTTCGCGAAGGTGTCGGTCAAGGCCGGCGGGACCGCCACGGCCGAGCTTTCGATCACCCCGCGCGACCTCGCCTACTGGGACGTCGAGGGACACTGCTTCAGGGCGGATCGCGGGCGCTACGAGCTCCTTGTCGGCGCTTCCGCGGCGGACATCCGCGGCAAGGTCGGGATCGAGCTCTCCGAGGACTGGAAGGAAGTTCGCTGAAATAGCGATTTTTTCACCATAGCCGGTCTGAAAAATGGTATAATCTATGCCATGATAACACTGTTGCTAGCAGTTGCCGTCGGTTTCGGCGGCTACTCTCTCGCTCATTTCGCGGCGGGATTAGGGAATGGATGGAGCATCGCCATAGGCGCAGGATGCTTCGTTCTCTTCAATTTAATTGTCGGTCGCTTCGTCAAGAAGCGCATGACGGCAGAGATGGAGGGGGTGCAGCAGATACTCGCCGACGGCCAGAAGAAACTTCAGGCGAAGATGCAGAGATGGCAGTTCAGGCCGCCGTCCTCCATGCAGGCCGCGCAGCGCGAGATGTTCGCGGACATGAACGTCTTCGTGCGCGAAGCCATCGCCCGGACGGACAACCTCGACAAGTACAGGTGGTTCGTTCCCATGATCGCCCGCCAGAAGGCGACCGCCCAGCTGCAGCTCTACTGGATGATCAAGGACTTCAAGCAGGTCGACAGGCTCCTTCCGACGGCGTTCCTCGCCGACCCCAACCTCGCCGCCATCAAGATGGCGAGGGCGCAGATGCTCGAAGCCCCGATAGAGGAGATCCGCAAGACGTACGACAAGGCCACGAGGCGCCTGAGGTACAACGAGAACGTCCTGCTCGCCGCCACCTTCTCGTGGATTCTCGTGAAGCGCAACGACGTCGACGGCGCGTTCAAGGTCCTCACCGAGGCCCTTAAGAACAGCGACAACGAGGTCCTTAAGCACAACCACGAACAGCTCATGAACAACCGTCCGGCGCACTTCTCGAACACTGCGCTCGGCGACCAGTGGTTCCAGCTGCAGCTCGAGGAACCGCGAAACCGCGCGCCTCGCCAGAGGAGCGTCTACAGGTAGCGCCTTCCGCTACGGGGGAAATCGATGGCGGTGAAGAAGGCAGTTGTGCTGGCGGCGGGTCTCGGTACGAGACTCCGCCCCCTCACGTGCGCCGTCCCCAAGCCGCTGCTTCCCGTGTGGGGCGTTCCGATCCTCGCGCGCACCGTCGGGATGCTGCGCGGCTGGGGCGTCGACGACATCGTCGTCAACTGCCACTATCTCCACGAACAGGTCGAGAAGTGGTGCGCGGAGAACGGATGCAGGGCGAGCTACGAGCCGGAGATACTGGGTACCGGCGGCGTCCTCAATCCGCTCCGCGACTGGATCGGTTCGGACGACTTCTACCTCGTCAACGCGGACGTCCTCGCCGAGGGGATCGACAGGTGTCCGTTCCGCGATTCCGACTTCAAGGCGAAGACTCCGGGAGTCGAGATCGTCGCGACGGCGCTCGTCACCGAGGACGGGCCCCGCACGATAGAGTGCGAGATGGGCGAGAGCCTCGTCACGTGCTGGAAGAGTCCGGACCCCGGCTGGGACGGCACGTGGACCTACTGCGGCATCGCGCGCCTGCGCCCGGCGGTCCTCGACTACGTCGAGCCGAAGGGATTCTCCACGATCGTCCAGGCCTACGAGAAGGCGATGATGGACGGCAGGTTCGTCAAGGCCGTGAAGGTTCCCGGCATGTCATGGTCCGACGCCGGGACGGTCGAAAGCTACATCGACCTCAACAGGACGGACGACGAGAATGCATTCGCCGAGATTCCGCAGGTCAAGGCCGCGCTCGACGGCGCCGGGAAGGATGTCGAGTTCATCGGTGCGCGCGGCAGCGACCGGTGCTTCTTCAGGGCCGGCGACGAGATCATCGTCGTCTACGACGACGCGAGGCGCGGCGAGAACGCGAAGTACGCCTCGCACGCGCGCTGGCTCGCCGGGAAGGGGATTCCGGTTCCGAAGATCGTCAGGGACCTTCCGGAGATGAAGACGCTCGTCATGGAGGACGCAGGGTCCGAGGACCTCAGGTCCCGCGTCTCCAGAAAGGGCGTTTCCAGGCTTGTGGAGTACGCGCCGGTAGTCGAGGCTCTCGCGAAGTTCGCCGCGCTCGACGCTTCGTCCCTCGACCTCGAGCCGGCGTTCGGCCCCGATCTCTGGAAGTGGGAGCGCGACCTCTTCGCCGAGCACTGCCTCGGCTCCCGCTACGCGCGTCCGATGCCGGACGACGTCGCGAGCGAACTCGAGAGTGTCGCAGAAAGGCTCGAGGGCGAGCCGAAGGCCCTGGTGCACCGCGACTTCCAGTCCACGAACATCCTCCTCAGGGGAGACAGGTGCTCCTTCATCGACTTCCAGGGGATGCGTCTCGGCCCCGCCGCCTACGACCTCGCGTCGCTTCTCTACGATCCGTACGTCGACATCGACGACAAGACCCGCGAGGCCCTCGTCGCGCTCTACGCGAAGAAGTCCGGACGTCCCGAAATCGCGGCGGTTCTGCCTTTCGCCGCGGTCCAGCGCCTCGTACAGGCGCTCGGCGCGTACGGAAGGCTCGCGTCCGTCGGACATCCCGAGTTCGGGGTCCACGTCGAAAAGGCGCTGGAGAATCTTCTCGCCGCCGCGGACGAGGCGGGGCTGGACGCCATCGGCGCGATGGCCGAGGACCTCATAGCCGAGGAACGCCGCATGAGGGAACACCTTCACGGACACGAAGGGGACGAGTCGTGAGCGCGATACGCACATTCATGACCCGCATCCGCAAGTCGGGCGCAAGGCGCAAGGGGACGGTGAAGACGGTCGCCATGGGACGCGAGCGCGAGTTCGTCGCGTACGACGTCGGTCCGGACACTTTCATCTTCGAGATCGGCGTGAAGGACCATCTCGGCGAGCATCCGAGCGTCCTCCTCGTCGAGAAGTCCCGCCTCGCGCGCCATTCGAGGGGACGCGTCATGACGATGACGACGGGCAACCACTCCGTCGCCGCGTTCCCGCTGCTCGATGGACGGTTCTGGAAGCTTTCGCGCCTCACATCCCCGAAGCGCGGCGATGTCCTGATGCACTCCGTTCTCTGCGCGAACGTCGTCAAGGACGCGATCGAGATATCACAGCGCGACGTCCCGGCGAAGGAACTCTTCAGGACCGACGAGTGGCTGACCGGCACGGTGGGCTTCACCCTGGCGGACGTCGTCGTCGGCGAACGCACGGACGCCGCGATCGAACACTATCAGCGGCTCGGGCAGGAATGGCGCGTCAAGCAGCTCGCCTGGACCGAGAAGGAGATGCGGGTCGCGCTCGAGGCGTCCAAGAAGAAGATTTCGTCCAAGGTCGTCTACTATCACTCGATGAAGGGCGTCCACCTGCTCTCGTTCTCCGAGTTCTCGCGATTCGCGGAGCTCGCGAAGACCGAACCCGAGGAGTTCGTCAAGGCTCTTCGCGAGATGGTGAGCGTATACGACAACGGCCAGACCTCGTTCATGCGCATGCCCAAGCACCGCGGACACCACGAGATCGAGCTCTTCGGCATGCCCCGCGGCGTCGCGATCGAGAGGATTGTCCCCGCGCTCGAGAACCTGATGGCCCAGATCGCGCTCGGCCGGATCGACTCGAACGCCGTCGCGGAGAAGGTCGCGGAAATCAGGGGTTCGTACGAATCGCTCCTCGCGCGTCCGGAGCTCGCGGACGAAAAGTCGAACGTCTTCGTCGAGCAGCTCTACATGTACATCACCGGCGAGATATACTCCGTCTCCGGCGAGGGCTCGACGCCGGCGTTCGACGACAGGCGCACGGCGCTCCCGGGCGCGACGTTCGTCGACGGCAGGCCAGACTACCACCCCGGCTGCGACGACCGCAGCAAGGTGCTTCTCTCCAACCTGCGCATGATGCTTTCGAGGGACGAGGACGTCGAATACGCGAACGTCTACGAGATCCGCGAGGCGGAGTGCTCCGTGCTCGGCAGGGGCAGGACTCGCGAAATCGTCTACAAGACGAACAGGAATCCCGTCGAGACGAGCAAGATCGAGAAGCGCTTCGCCCACGCCATGAAGGGCTACTCGAGCTACATGCTCGCGCGCATCGCCGGCTTCAAGGCGCTCGGCATGGCCCTCTCCAACTACAAGGTCCTGCGCCGCCAGGGTCCCGCCGGCACCCGCATGCTCGACTACTTCATCCGCGACAGGCTGGACGGCGAGCCGATCGACTCGATTCCCGCCAACTACTTCTGCAGCGCCGACGACGCGTCCTTCGAGGAGAAGGAGGTCGTCCTTGCGCTCGCGCAGCTCATGGGCGACGCGGCGGCGCAGAACATGGCGATGAAGAAGTTCGACCCAAAGACGAAGACCCCGCTCTACGGCGTCGGCAAGGAGATCTACGAGTTCGAGTACGACATCGTCTCCCAGCGCGTGGTCCCGAGGGCCGTCTCCACATGCTCTGTGAGGGGCAGCTTCGGCTGGCCGGACCTCTCGTTCACGGACGAGAACCTCCACAAGCTCGCGACGTTCTACCTCGGCTACTTCGCGCACTCCCTCAAGATATACCAGAAGCGGCACAAGGTCACGATGCTCGAGGTCGCCGAGCGCTTCATGGACGGATTCGAGTACCGCACGCACGCGATGGAATGGCAGTTCTCCGTGATGCGCGACAAGTTCGAGGATTTCAAGCCGACACTCCCGCGCAGGTTCAAGTTCGACAAGAAGTGGCGCTTCGCGCTATGGTCGCTGGAGCGGCAGGAGAGGCGTCTCTCCATTCTGCGCAGGATGTTTTTCAAGAGAGTCGAAATAGAGGAATCAAGCGTCGATGAAGACTTACGGAGTAATTCCCAGCCGGTTCGGATCTAGCCGGTTCCCGGGCAAGCCCCTGCACGAGATGGCCGGCAAGCCCCTCGTCGCGTGGGTCGTCGAGGCGGTGAAGAAGGCGAAGAGCCTCGACGAGGTGCTGGTGGCGACCGATGACGAGAGGATCGCCTCCGCGGTGCGCGACCGCGGGGGAATCGCGGTGATGACGCCGTCCTCGCTTCCGTCGGGTACGGACCGCGTGGCGTGCGCCGCGCGCGTCCACGCGGGAGGACGCGACTTCGCGGACGACGACATTCTCGTCAACATACAGGGCGACGAGCCGCTCATCGACCCCAGGCTGATAGACCGGCTCGCCCTGAAGCTCAAGCTCGACGCCAGGTGGGACATGGCGACTGCCGTGACGCCCGTAAAGTCGCCGGGCGACCTCGCCGCGAAGTCCGTCGTCAAGGTCGTGCTGGACCGCAACGACGGCGCGCTGTACTTCTCGCGCTCTCCGATTCCGTGCAGCCGCGACGGCGAGGCGGACCTCTCGTCCGGACTCTACGTCCGCCACCTCGGCATCTACGCCTATCGCGGCGCGTTCCTGAAGCGCTATATCTCCGAGCCCCAGTGCGACCTCGAGCGTACCGAGAAGCTCGAGCAGCTCCGCGCGCTCTGGATGGGCGCGAAGATAGCGGTCGTCCGCACCGATGACGAGGGCGTGGGAGTCGACACTCCCGAGGACGCCGAACGCGTGGAGAAGATACTCCTTGAACGCAACCGCTGAGAGCGAGGCGCTCACTCCGCTGCAGCGCAGGGCGACCCTCAGGCGCGCCTTCGTCGATTCGCTGCCGGTTCTGATGGGCTATTCGACGATGGGATTCGTCGCTGGCGTTCTTCTGGCCGCGAAGGGAAATGTGATCCTCTCGCCGCTGTGGGCGTTTCTTTCGTCGTCGCTCTGGGTCACCGGGACGATGTCCATCGCCGGGGTGAGCGAGATAGCGGACCGCACGCCCGTCTACGCATTCGCGCTCATGACCCTCGCCGTCAACTTCCGCTACGCGTTCTACGGCTTCACGATGCTCAGGCGGTGGAAGGGCGTCGCGCTGTTCCGCAAGGCCTATCTCATCCTGATGCTGACGGACGAGAACTACGCGCTCGAGGCCTCCTGCCAGATAAGGAGTCGGTCGCGCAATCTCTTCTACTGCACCGCGCTTTCGATCCTCAACCATTCCTACTGGATCCTCGGCGTGACGTTCGGAGCGCTTGCGATAGCGCTTCTCGGACACGTCGTCGATCCCGAGACGATACGCCGGCACACGAACGGCATGGAGTTCTCGATGGCGGCATTGTTCATCGTGATACTTACGGACCAGATATGCAAGAAGAAATAACCTATATGCTCGCGATAGTCGCGGCCGGATTCGCGGTGAACTTCGGACTCCGCGCGATACCGTTCCTGCTCTTCGCCGGGAAGGACAGGGAGCTCCCGAAGTGCGTCGAACGCTTCGGCGACCTGATATCTCCGGTGATAATCGCGTGCCTCGTCGTCTATTCCTATTCGGGCCTCGCCTGGAAGACGCCGTGGCCGTATCTCGCCGGACTCCTCACCGTCGGGATCCAGCTCTGGAGGCGCAACCCCCTCGCGAGCATCATTGCCGGGACGGTCCTCTACATGGTCCTCGTCGGCTGCACCGGATGCACCACGGTCTCCGCCGAGACGTTCAAGCAGGACAGGTTCAATCCGCTCATCAGCGTCTCCTCCGCCGGCATCAGGTTCCAGGGCAGGCCGGTCGTCCCGGCGGAAGTCCCCGAGCGTCTCGAAGATCTTGGTGTTCCGAAGACGGACACCGTCTACATCCTCGTCGAGGACGGCTACGACGGGACGCCGACGGGACGAAGGGCCCTCTGGGTGTTCCAGCACAACTACCTGAACCGCGCCGGCTACTCAAAGACGATGATGATACATCCGCTCATATCCGAAAGCGGCAGCGCCGAAGAGGTGGAGACGAAGCTCGGGAGCGGCAGCGTTCCGTTCCGCGAAGCGGGTCCCATGCGCCCGACTGGAGGGACGCGGTGACCATGGCGAAACCGATGTCCGATTCGGATGCAAAGGCCAGAATCGACTGGCTGTGCCGCGAGATATACCGGCACGACCGCCTCTACTACGTCGAGGCGAAGCCCGTCATAGGCGATCGAGACTACGACCTCCTCTACAACGAGCTGCTGGACCTCGAGAAGCGCTACCCGCAGTTCCTCAACCCGGATTCCCCGACCCGGCGCGTCTCGGGAGCGCCGATCGGAGCCTTCGAGCAGGTCCGCCACGACCCTCCGATGCAGTCCCTCGACAAGACCCACTCGAAGGACGAGCTCCTCGACTTCGACGAGTTCGTCCGGAAGACCGTCGAGGGCTTCACATACCTCGTCGAGCCCAAGATCGACGGTGTCTCGATGTCGCTCCGCTACGAGAACCGCCGGCTCGTCCGCGCCGCGACTCGCGGCAACGGCATCGTCGGCGACGACGTGACGCAGAACGTCCGCACCATAAAGGCGGTCCCGCTGACGCTTCCCGAATCCGCCCCGGAGACGCTCGAGGTCCGCGGAGAGGTCTACATGACGCGCGACGGATTCGCCGCTCTCAACGAGCGGCTCGAGGACGCCGGCGGCGAGCCTTTCGCGAATCCCCGCAACGCCTGCGCGGGAAGTCTCAAGCAGCTCGACCCCAAGGTCGTCGCTCGGCGTCCCCTCGACATCGTCCTCTACAATGCGGGCGGGGTCGGATGCGACTCGTTCCCGCGGCACTCCGAGATGATCGCCGCGTTCAGGTCGTGGGGATTCCCCGTCGCGCCCTGGTCGAAGTTATGCAAGACCATCGAGGATGTCTTCGCCGCGATCGACGAGCTCGAGAGGATGCGCCACTCCTTCCGTTTCGAGATCGACGGCGCCGTCGTCAAGATCGACGAGCGCAGGTTCTACGACGTCCTCGGCGCGACCGCCCACGGACCGCGCTGGGCGCGCGCCTACAAGTACGCGCCCGAGCGCGCGGAGACGACGCTCGAGTCGATCACCGTCCAGGTCGGACGCACCGGAATCCTCACTCCCGTCGCGGAACTGAAGCCGGTCGAGCTCGCCGGATCCGTCATCGCGCGTGCGACGCTCCACAATGCGGACCAGATCGCGCGCCAGGACATCCGCATCGGCGACCGCGTCTGGCTCGTGAAGGCCGGCGACGTCATCCCCGCGATCGAGTCGCCCATCGCCGAGAAGCGCACCGGCGCCGAGAAGGTCTTCGAGATGCCGTCCGCATGTCCCGTCTGCGGAGGCGAGGTGGTGCGCCTCGAAGGCGAAGTCGCGACGCGATGCATAAATCCGGCGTGCCCCGCGCAGCTCTGCCGCAGGCTCGAGCATTTCGCGAGCCGCAACGCGCTTGACCTGAAGGCGCTTGGCGGAAAGATAGCCGATGTCCTCGTCGAGAAGGGCGTCGTGAAGGATCCGCTAGACCTCTTCGAACTCGACTACGCCGCGCTTTCCATGCTTGACGTGGGCGAGAATGGCGCTTCCAGAAAGTTCGGCAAGAACGCCATGAACCTCCGGGACGCGGTCGACGCCGCGAAGAAGCTTCCGCTCGAGCGGTGGCTGTTCGCGATCGGGATACCGCAGGTCGGAGTGACCGTCGCCAAGGATATCGCGGCCGAGCACGCGAAGTTCAGCGATCTCCCGGACAGCGCCGTCCTGAAGAACGTCATCGAGAACGATGCGAAGAAGGGCAGGGAGCGGAAGATCCTGCCCATCAAGGTCGAGGCCGCGAAGGCCGTCCTCGCTTTCTTCTGCGGGGACTACGGGCAGGCGTTCCTGAAGCGCATGCTAGACCTCGGGATAGACCCGGTCAGGACGGAGAGCGCGCCGAAGGCGACCGAGGGGCCGCTCGTCGGCGCCGGATGTGTCCTCACCGGCAGCCTCTCGCGTCCGCGGACCGAATACGCGAAGATGATCGAGGCCGCCGGAGGAATCGTCCAGTCCGCCGTCACGTCCAGGACTCGCTATCTCATCGCCGGCGCGAACGTCGGCGCTACGAAGACCGAGAAGGCCCGGGCGCTCGGCACGGAAGTGATCGACGAGGCGAAGCTCCTCGAGCTCCTCGGCGCCTCCTCGACCCCGGCTCCTGCTGCTCCCTCCGCTCCCGTCCAGGCCACTTTTTTCTGACATGCAGAAGCTGGAGGGCGGCAGGCTCGTCGGGAAGGTGGCGTTGATGTGAAAAGACGGCGCTGCTATGGCAAAGACCCTCCATGCCGACAATGCGACATTACAAAAAAATGATATAATACCCGCATAAGGCAAATGCAATGAGCAAGATTATCGAGCTTAAGGATGTGGTAAAGTCGTTCGGCGGGACGAGGGCCGTCGACGGACTCTCGCTTTCCCTCGAAGAAGGAGGAGTCCTCGGATTCCTCGGCACCAACGGAGCCGGCAAGACGACCACCATAAAGATGATCCTCGGACTCCTCTCGCCGGACGAAGGCACGGTCTCCGTCCTCGGCGGGAATCCGGCCGACCCCTCCGTCCGAGCCGGTCTCGGCTACCTGCCCGAGGCGGCCTACTACTATCCTCTCCTCGACGCGCCCGAGGTCCTCGCGTTCTACGGCAGGATGAGCGGAATGGACGAAAGTACGATAGCTGAAAGAACGGAAGACCTGCTCGAGGATGTCGGACTCGCGCACGATGCATGGAATCGTCCGCTGAAGACGTACTCGAAGGGAATGCTCCAGCGCGTGGGAATCGCCCAGGCGCTTGTCCACAATCCGAAACTGCTCGTCCTCGACGAGCCGTTCACAGGACTCGACCCGCTCGCGCGCCGCAGGTTCCGCCAGCTCATCATGCGCTACCGCGACGCCGGCGGATCCGTCATCTTCTCCTCCCACGACCTCTCCGAGGCGGAGCTCATCTGCGACTCCGTCGCGATCCTCCGCCGCGGCAGGATAGTCTTCTCCGGCGCGCGCAATGACCTCGCGGGCGACGCAAGCGTCAACCTCGAGAGGCTGTTCCTCTCGAAGCTCGCGGAGTCCGGCGACGAAGAGGCGAAGGAGGCGCTGAAATGAGGCTTTTTCTCAGACAGCTCGGCGCGCTCGTCCGCCTCTCCTTCCTCGACCTGTACCGCCGCAAGGACCTCGTCACCGTCGGCGCTCTCGCCCTTGCGCTCCTCGTTCCGCTCGCGGCGCTTCGTCCGTTCGGCGTCGCGGGGGCGGACCGCTACGTCGGCGAAGTCGCGATGGGGCTTATATGGCTCTTCTCGCTCGTCATAGCCATCGCGCTCGGCGCAAGGCAGTTTCCGCCCGAGTTCGAGTCGCGGACGATATATCCGCTCCTCGCGCGGCCCGTGGGACGCTCCACCGTCCTGCTCGGCAAGTACCTCGGCGCGTTCCTCGCCGCCGTCTCCGCGACCGCGCTCTTCTACGTCCTCTTCGCGGTCTACCGCGGTTCCACCGGCTCGGGATGGTTCCCGTCCGTACTGTGGCAGGGCTTCGTCCTCCACGTCTGTGCGCTGGCCGTAGCCGTCGCGCTTTCGATGACGCTGTCACTCGCCGTCACGATGAGCGCGAACCTCGCGTTCTCCGCGATAGCCGTCTTCGGAATGTTCATATGGGGCGGCAGGCTTCCGGAACTCGCGGTCAACTCGCCGCTCCCGGCGAAGATCGCCCTTGACGTCGTCTACGCGATCGCGCCGCACTTCGAGTTCTTCGACCTCCGCCAGCGCATCGTCCACTCGTGGGACTGCGTCGGCGTCGGAGTCATGCTCGTCGTCGTCGCCTACGCGGTCCTCTGCTCCGCGGCGCTTCTCTCGATCGCCGCGCTTCTCTTCAGGAAGAGGAAGGTGTGATGAGGGGAGACCTTCCGGTAGTCGCAATCGCGGCGCTTGCCGCATCGGCGGCGCTGGCGTTCGCCTTCGAGCGGATTCCCGCCGCCGCGCGTCCTCGCACCTCCGGCGGGGACTTCCTCGAGGTCGCCTTCGGCGGCGCGAGGGAGGCGTTCTCTTCCGCCATGGTCAAGAAGGCGGACGTATACTTCCACGGCGGCGTCGAGGCGGAGGAACGCCACGAGCACGGGGGCCGCGGCGATGGATGCGCATGCGAGGACTGCCGCGGGCATCACCGCCACGGCGAGCATGCGGGCGCCGAGGCTGCGCACGACGAGGCCGAGCACGCGGCGGCGGAACGCCGGGCGATGGGCTTCTGGTCCGGACCCTACCGCTGGATAGATTCGCGCATACACACCCAGGAGCACAGGCATCTCGAAGGGACCGACTCCATCGAGATGATTCCGCTCCTGTGGGCGGCCGTCAGGGCCGACCGCTCCAACGTCTCCGCGTGGTCCGAGGCCGCATATGTCGCGGCCGGGATGATGAAGGACTACGACCTCGCCCTCAGGATACTCGCCGAAGGCATCGCCGCGAATCCCGGGGCGGCCGAGCTCGTCTGCGACCGCGGACACGTCTACTGCCACCGTCTCCACGACGAGGCGTCCGCCGAAAAGGAGTTCCGCAGGGTCGTGGAAATGACGGAGGGCGCCGTGAACGAGAAGGACGTCCGCGTCCGCATCGACTCGATGGCCTATCTTGCCAATTTCGCCGAGAAGCGCGGCGATGCCGACGCCGTCCGCCGCTATGCGGAGGAGGCCTTGCGGCTGGCCCCGGACTACGCAGGGACGCACGGACTCGTGGAGATGGCCGGAAAAGCCAAAAAGGAGGAGGCGAAGTGAAAAGACGCGAATTCATCAGGAACGGCGGAATCGCCGCATTGCTCGCCGGTGTCGGCGGCTGTTTCTCGATTGGCGCGAAGGGCGCCTCCAGGAAGGTCAACGTCGCGATGATCGGGGTCGGCGGACGCGGCGCGCAGCTGGTGGACGCATTCTGGAAGTTCCACGGCCTCTTCAACCTTGTCGCCGTGTGCGACACGGACATCGAGCGGACCGGCAAGTTCCCCAACGGCGAAATCCCGTTCCGCAGGTTCGGTGACGCTCCTCGCTACTCCGATTTCAGGAAGATGCTGGACCGCCACGCGAACGAGCTCGACGCCGTCGTCATCGCGACTCCTGACTGCACCCACTTCCCGATAGCCATGGCCGCCATGGACCTCGGTCTCCACGTCTACTGCGAGAAGCCGCTCGCCCACGCCTACGACGAGGTGCGGGCGATGGCCGCGATGGCCGAGCGCCGGCATGTCATCACCCAGATGGGCAACCAGGGCCACACCGGCAGGCACTACGACCAGGTCAAGTTCCTCGCCGAACAGGGATTCCTCAAGGGCGTCAAGCGCATCGACTGTTTCATGAACCTCCCGCGCCGCTGGCACAAGTGGAACGGGCGCGTCCCGCCGGAAGCCTCGGCAGCGCAGCCGGTCCCGAAGTGGCTTGACTGGGACCTCTGGCTCGCGCACAATCCCTATCGTCCGTTCAACTCGGGCTACCTCGACGGAAACTGGCGTGCGTGGTACTGCTTCGGCTGCGGAGTTCTAGGCGACTGGGGCGTCCACATCTTCGACTGCCTCCACGAGTTCATGGGACTCGGACTCCCCGACAGGATTGAAGTCCTCGACCTCAAGGGCGCGACTGGCGCGAATCCGCCAATGTCCGCGACGATGCGTTTCCATTTCCCGAACGGCGTAGAACTCAACTGGCGCGAGGGCGTCGGCAACCTGCCGGAGTTCGTCGTCGAGAACAAGGAGCGCGGACTCACTCCCGGCAAGGTCGTCTACCTTCCCGACGGGACGGTCCTTCGCGGAACCTCGCACGAGACTCCGCTCCACATAGCGCGAGGTGGCTCCGACGCCCTCGAGGATGCGATCGACGATTATCCGCGCGACAGGCGCTGGAACCACTACGAGGCCTTCATTCGCGCGATACTCGGCGAGTGCAGGACCCATTCGGACTTCAGGAGCGCCGCCGACGTCTCGAAGCTCGTCTCGCTCGGATGCATAGCCCAGGCCCTGGGACGGACGCTCGACTTCGACGTCAAGGCGGAGCGCTTCGTCAACGACGATGAGGCCAACGCGCTCCTCAAGATCCCGTCTCGCCCCGAATGGAAGGGATTCAAGGGATGACCGCAATTTTCCGCGCATACGGGCGGATTTATGCCATAATACCCTAGTCTCGGAGATGGAGTGAAAAGGTCACCTGCCGAAAGTGCGCTCTATGTAATGTTTATCGTGATGTTTTCTGCAGTTTCTACTGCGAAAACTCCAGGGAATCCTGAAGTATTGCTCGCCACTTCAAATTTCTGGGGAGTATCTATTTCGTCTTACAGAACGAATGTAGCCGAGGCGCTTCAATTTTCGTACGATGAATCAGTTCTTGAAGAGTGGTTTTCCAATGTGTGTCTATATGATGAGTTCCCAAACTCTGACACGAACGCCTTGTGGCTGATGGAAAAGGGACGCTGCGTAGGTGAAATGAGCTGCATGGCGGAAATATCCGCATCTACGAATTCTTGGATTGATGCGGCCGACTTGCTTGGCAGATTGCGAGTCATCTCGGAAAACAATGTCTTCCCTACGGCTACAAATGTCAGTTTCTCCACAGAGGCGGAATGGTCTGCATACTTCGGGGAAAGGAGTTTGCGTATACGACAATTTCAAATGCGTCGGAATTCATGTGAAATGGCAATGCGAGAAGCGCGTCATGCCGTAACGGATGTATTCCCTTGGAATATCCTTCCGCGAATGCAGCCCGATTTGCGGATTTCCATCGTTTCGAATATCGCCGCGCGTGCCTTTGTCGAAGTTGACGATGTAGGGGCGCTTGTAAGAAATATCTTGCGCCGAAAAGAAGAGGGGGAAGAATGAAGAATGGGCTTAAAGGGTCGGCCCGAGTGGCGGGGTTCCAACTTCCGCGGCAGTTTCAATGTTTTGCCGCGGTGCGCGATGTCGCACGAACTGTGCACGGTGTTGCTTGGGGGCTACATTCCTCTTCCGTTCCCTGTCTTTCTTCCTTTTTGCCTCTGTTCTCCACCTCGAAACCTGGCCTTTCCGATTTGACTCACTTGATTGTACAACTTTCCAAAAAAAAAATTCTTCGTGCGCTGGCGCTTTACACGCCTGATTATTCTGTGGTATACTATCAAAAAACCGCATCAGACAAAAGAAAGACCTTGCCGGACGGAACCGGGCGGATGACGACGCGCCGCCTTGCGTCCGGCGGGTCGCAACAAGGGTAAAGCCATGAAAAAAACGACAATCTTGCTGGCGGCCGCGGCCATCGGCCTCAGCGCGGCTGCGGCCGTTCCGTACAAGCTCGGCATCGCCGGGTACACCTACCACAAGAAGTCCCTGGACCAGTGCCTCGAGGATATGCAGAAGATGGACGTCCACTACCTCTGCGTAAAGGACTTCCACTTCAGCTACGACTCGACCGACGAGCAGATTGCGGCGTTCAAGCAGAAGTGTGCGAAGTACGGCGTCGTCCCGTACGCGCTCGGGCCGCTCTACGCCAACGACGTCTCCAAGCTCCGTCCGTTCTTCGAGTTCGCCAAGCGCATGGGCGTCAAGGTCGTCGTGGGCGTTCCCTACGAGCAGGGCGACGAGAAGGACAGCTGGAACAAGCGCAAGCCGTCCGTCGCGCTCCTCAAGGAGATTGACAGGCTCGTAAAGGAGTTCGACATCCGCTACGCGATCCACAACCACGGTCCGGCCTCTCCGACGATGTATCCCGACGTCAAGTTCACATGGGAGCTCGTGAAGGACCTCGACGAGCGCGTAGGGTTCTGCATGGACGTCGGCTGGGACTTCGGCAACGGCAACGATCCGGTCGAGACGATCCGCAAGTACGGCTCGCGCATCTACGACATGCACTTCAAGAACTTCGACGTCAACAAGCCCGACGGCGCGTCCGTCCCGCTTTCGCGGGGCAAGATGGACTACGTGAAGATCATGCGCGCGCTCGCCGAGATCGGATACGACGGCGTCACGTCGCTTGAGTACGAGGCGGACTTCGAAGACAACCTCGCGCCGCTCTCCGAGTGCGTCGGCTACTGGCGCGGCGTCGCGGACTCCATCGTCGTTCCGGCGAAGATGAAGCCCGCCCCCAAGGACGCGAACACGCTCACCGACGCCGAGAAGGCCGAGGGATGGAAGCTTCTCTGGGACGGCAAGACGCTCGACGGATGGCTCGCCGTCAAGAAGGACTGCAAGGCGCCGCCGGAGAAGGGCTGGGTCATCGCCGACGGCACGCTTACAATGCGCCCGGTGAACGGCATCTCCCCCGAGGGCAGCTGGTTCCCGCTTCCGCCAGAGGACCAGAAGCTCGGCGGCGGCGGCGACATCGTGACCGCGAAGAAGTATCGCGACTTCTCGCTCAAGTTCGACTTCCGCATGACGCGCGCGGCGAACTCCGGCGTCAAGTACTACTACGACGAGACGCAGAACCGCGGCACGTGCGAGGAGTACCAGATTCTCGAGCCGGGCCATCCCGACTCCGGCAAGGGCCGCGACGGCAACCGCCGCGTCGCGTCGCTCTACGACATCTACCCCGCCCACGCGGACAGGCTCGTCAAGGGCATCGGCGAGTGGAACACGGGAATGATCGTCGCGAAGGGCACGCATGTCGAGCACTGGCTCAACGGCGTCAAGGTTCTCGAGTACGAGCGCGGATCCGCCAGGTTCCGCGAGGGCGTCAAGGCCTCCAAGTACGCCGACTGGGGCGACGGAAAGCCCTGGGGCGAGATTCCCGAGGGACGCATCCTCCTCCAGGACCACAGCGATTCCACGGTTTCCTTCTGCAACATCAAGATCAAGGAGTGATTCCAATGAAGACTTCCAGAAGAATGTTTATCGGCGGACTCGGCGCGGCTGCCGCTGCGATGGGCTCGGGCGGATGTGCGACCCTCTTCGGGCCCGACAAGGTCCGCCTCGCATGCGTCGGCATCGGCCAGCAGGCGTGGAACGACATCGAGGCCTTCGAGAAGACGGGTCTCGTCCACATTGCGGCCCTGTGCGACACGGACCTGGACGGACCGCAGTGCGAGGCCGCGCTCAAGAGATATCCGGACGCCCCGCGCTTCCGCGACTTCCGCGTCATGCTCGACAAGATGGACGGAAGGATCGACGCCGTCGCCGTGATGAATCCGGACTTCTCCCACTTCCCGGCGCTGATGGCCGCGATGAAGCGCGGACTCGCCGTCTTCTCCGAGAAGCCGCTCGCGCACACCTTCGAGGAGTGCGAGCTGCTGATGGCCGCCGAGAAGAAATACGGCGTCGTCACCCAGATGGGCAACCAGGGACACAGCGGAAACAACTACCATCAGTTCAAGCACTACGTCGAGACGGGTGTCATCGACATCTCCAAGTTGAAGCACCTGACGGCCCACATGAACAATCCGCGCCGCTGGCACAAGTGGAACGGCAAGGTCACGCAGTTCCCGCCCGCGGAGCAGATGCCGAAGGGCATCGACTGGGATACGTGGCTCGGCACCGCGTCCTTCCACGCCTACTCGAAGGACTACGTGCAGGGCGAGTGGCGCAGCTGGTATGACTTCGGCAACGGATGTCTCGGGGACTGGGGAGCGCACACGATGGACACGATGCACCGCTTCTTCAACCTCGGGCTCCCGACGGAGATCAGGATCAAGGACGTCCAGGGGTGGAATCCGTACGTCTTCCCGATGCAGGATACCCTCACCTTCAGGTTCGCCGCGAATGGCGCTCGTCCCGCCATCGACCTCGACTGGTACGAGGGTGTCACGAACAAGCCGACGCTCCCGAAGGGCTATCGCCAGGTCAAGTGGGGCGCGGACATTCCTGCGGCGAAGGGCTCGACCGCCGAGGATGCGGCGAAGAACCTCATCCCTGGCAAGTTCTTCGAGATGGCGGACGGCACCGTCTGGCAGGGAGGCTCCCACTCCTCCGCAATCTTCCGCTGCGGTACCGACGGCGAAGTGCCGGAGTATCCGAAGCCCGGCTCCAACCACTACGCGAACTTCCTTCTCTCCGTCATGGGCAGCGAGACGACGCGCTCGCCGTTCTCCGTGACGGGTCCGCTCAGCGAGGTCTTCTGTCTCGGCTGCATCGCCCAGCGCCTCAACCGCTCGATCAAGTTCGATCCGGTGGCAAAGCAGGTTGTCGGCGACGAAGAGGCGAACGCGCTTCTCAGGGGCTCGAAGGGCACCCCCCGCAAGGGCTGGGAGGAATTCTACGCGGTCTGAGGCAATGTAGACGGCAGTCGGCCGATGGCAGCTGGCAGTGTGGCACCGCTGTTCCGGCAAGTGCGGCCAGGGCGATAAAATGATATAATACCCAGCGTTCGATGGGGAGTTTCTCCGGTGCCGGGAATCGGCAATTATGGAACGCTGGAAAAAGTTACTGCGGAAGGCGACGGGAAGACCCGGCGGCGCTGACGAAGTCGCAAGGGCCTTCCCCGTGCGCCTTTCTCCGCACGTCCTCGAGCTCGTCAAGGCCGGCAGCGAGGCGATAAGGAAGCAGTTCTTTCCCGACCCAGCGGAACTCGCCTCGAGTCAGGACCTTCTTTCCGATCCGCTCGGCGAGGAAAACCTTTCTCCAGTCCCCAACATCGTCCACAAGTATCCCGACCGCTGCCTCTTCCTCGTCTCTTCCGAATGCGCCGCCTATTGCCGCTTCTGCACCCGCAAGCGTAAGTTCGGCTGCGGGAAGGGAATCGATCCCTCCGACCTCGAACCGGGCTTTGGCTACATAGCGAAGCATCCCGCGATACGCGACGTGCTCGTATCCGGCGGAGATCCTTTCCTGCTCGACGACGATCGACTCGAGTCCATTCTCGAGCGGCTCAGGAAGATAAAACACGTCGAGATAATCCGCATAGGCACTCGCGTTCCTTTCTCGCTGCCGGAGCGCGTCACGGCGAAGCTCGCTCGGATGCTCAGGAAGTACCATCCGATCTACGTGAACGTCCACCTCAACCATCCGGACGAACTGGACGCGAAGACCGTGAAGGCGCTGGAGCGGCTTGCGGACGCGGGGATTCCGCTCGGCAGCCAGACCGTGCTCCTAAAGGGCGTCAACGATTCCGTCGAGACGATGCGGAACCTCATGAAGAAGCTCCTCGCGGCTCGCGTGAGGCCCTACTACATATTCCAGTGCGACCTGGTGTTCGGGACGGATCACTTCAGGACTCCGCTCGCGAAGGGACTCGAGATTATGAAGGGGCTCAGGTGCTGGATCAGCGGACTCGGCGTCCCCGCCTTCGCGATAGACCTTCCTGGCGGCGGGGGAAAGGTCCAGCTCGTTCCCGACAGCCTCGTATCCCGCGACAAGAACACCCTTGTTTTCGACAACTACCTCGGCCATCCCTATCCCTATCCCGATGTCGGTGGTTAGTGCTGTGCTCCGCACTCCGCACCACGCACTTCCGGCCGGCCTGCCTCTCTGTCATACCAATCATTAATTATGATATAATAGCTCAACAAGAAAGCCAACCCGCCACCAAACCTCCGTGTGGCAACGAACGCCCACCAACCTATACATCCACCAGCACCATGCGCAAACTAATCATCCTTCTTTCGCTCTTCTCCGTCTCCGTCGCTCTTGCGGACTCGACTCCCGTCATGTTCTCGCTCCTCACGCCGGTCCAGGCGCCTTCGCGCCACAACGACGTCGGTGGCTTCCGTCTCTCGCTCCTCTACGGTGACTGCGAGGACTTCGCCGGACTCGACATCGGCGTCGCAAGCCGCACCCGCGGGGAGTTCAAGGGACTCGCCATCGGCGGCGTGAACATCGTCGAAGAGGAATTCGGCGGACTCGCCGTAGGCGGCGTCAACTGCGCCGCCGGACGCATGACCGGAGGACAGCTCGGACTCATCAACTGGAACGGCAACGATTCGACCGAATGGAAGGATGTCACGATAGGCGCTCAGATCGGAATTCTCAACTACGCGGAGGATTTCTGCGGATTTCAGGACGGATTATTCAACATCTCGGGCGGACGCGTCGCGGGTCTCCAGGACGGACTCCTCAACTTCACCCACGACTTCAGCGGCGTCCAGTGCGGATTCTACTTCATCTTCGGCGTCAATATCGCGAGTGGCGCCGTAAGCGGATGCCAGATCGGACTCGTCAACTACGCGGACACGATGGAAAGGGGCTGCCAGATCGGCATCGTGAACATTATCGCCCACAACGGCTGGTGTCCCATCCTCCCCATAGTCAACGGCTCATTCTAACCTCCCGACCCCTTGTCATTAACAAACCCGTAACGGAGAACAAAATGAAAACAATCCGAAAGGCGCTGGTGTTTTTGGCCGCGTGCGGCGCGTGTTTCGCGGCGTGCGGCTATGATCTGCAGGTGTCTGTCTGGCGGGGCGAGAGCGCGTCGTTCCTCGTGTCCGACGAGTTTCCCGATGTCGGCGGCAGCGCGCCGGGCGTCACGGTGCGCCGCGGGACGCTGCTGCCCGTGCGCTACAACACGGGCATCGGTTCGCTGGAGTACAGGTATGTGGCCGACCGCGCGGTCTACGGATCGAAGGAGCCCGGGCTTCATTTCGCGACCGTAACGGCCGCGGCCGAGGCGAAGGCGGGCGAATACAGGTTCGGGCAGCTGGTCGTCAAGGTCGTCGACCGCGTGCTGCCGCCGCCGCGCGAGTGGAAGTATTTCGTCGATTTCTGGCAGCACCCCTGGGCCGTCGCACGCGTCCGCGGCGTAAAGCCGTTCTCGCCGGAGCACTATGCGGCGATGGAGCCGCTCTGGAAGATGCTCGCCGACGCCGGGCAGAAGACGCTTACGGTGACGCTCGTCGACCAGCCGTGGAACCACCAGTGCTACGACGCCTACGGCACGATGATCGGCCGGCGCCGGGGCGCGGACGGCAAATGGACGTTCGACTATTCCCTTTTCGACGAATACGTCGCCTTCGGACGGAAGTGCGGGCTCGGTCCCGACATCGCCTGCTACACGATGTGCCCCTGGGGGTACATGGTCGACTACACCGATGCCGACGGACGGCGCGTGCGGGCCGAGGCGCGGCCGGGGAGGCCTTTCTTCGACGAATACTGGGGCGATTTCCTCGTCGACTTCTCGAAGCATCTCGCGGAGAAGGGCTGGCTGAAGGACGCGTTCATCGCGATGGACGAGCGCGCGCCCGAGGATCTCACCTACATTGCGCAGTTCGTGCGCCGCCGTGCGCCCGGACTCAAGATCGCCATGGCCGGCAACCACCGGCCCAGCGCGTACAAGGGTGTCGAGATCGACAACTACTCGCAGATCATGCACCTTGTCGACAAGCCCTTCCTTGACGAGGTGCCGCAGCGCCGCCGCGAGGGCAAGACCACGACGTTCTACATCTGCTGCGGACCGGTGCGGCCCAATACCTTCATGAGCTCCGGACCCGGCGAGGCGTTCGTGTGCGGGTTCTATCCCGCCGCATGCGGACTTGACGGCATCCTCAGGTGGGCGTACAACTGCTGGGGCGAGGATTCGGACCACGACATGACCTACAGCCGCTGGACGGCCGGCGATGTCGCGCTCGTCTATCCCGACGGCTCGCCGAGCTGGCGCTTCCTCGAGCTTAGGAACGGCATCGTCGCTGCCGAGAAGTTCCGCATCCTCCGCGAGCAGTGCGGACGCGATGCGGAGCTCGACGCGCTTGCGGCGAAGTTCGACCTCAAGGCGCTTCTGGAAGGCACCGACTACCCCGCGCTCAAGCGCGCGGTGGAATCCGTGGTGAACCGTCAGTGATGAAATCGAAAGGAGTGCAGACAATGTTCGATCGTTTAGCCGGAGCAGCAGCAATCTCCATCGCCGTCGCAGGCATCGTTGCGACGCATGCCTCGGAAATTTCAAAGTATGACGCGCGAATGGCGGTGTCGGACGGTATCGTGACAAACGGGCTCAAATGGATCGACGGACGGCGGCTTCCGATCGAGGGCCGGGCGTTTGACGATGTCGAGCACTGGTATGACCGGCTTCCCGCCGGCGTCACGACGAACGTAAACGCCGGCGTTCGGTGGATGAAGCACCACACGACCGGAATGCAGTTCAGGTTTGCCACGGATTCCAGACGACTCGTTTTCAAGTGGAAGCCGTATTCGGGCGATCTTGCCATGGACCACATGCCGTCGACAGGCGTGAGCGGAATCGACGTGTACCGCTTCGACGTGAGGTCGGAGAAGTGGCTTTACGCCTACACGGGGCGGATAACGTCTGCGGAAAAGGGCAGTACGCTCGACATCGGCTGGACGCCAGGCGTGCCGTGTCTCGTGAATCTTCCGCTCTACAACGGGATAAGGGAATTCTCGCTCGGCATCGAGCCGGAGGCGTCCGTCGTGTCCCTGCCGCCGCGCAGAAGCGGCATCGACAAGCCCGTCGTTTTCTACGGAACGTCGATCACGCACGGCGGATGCGCCTCGCGTCCGGGCCTTTCGTTCGTCAATGTGGTCGGTCGCGATCTGGACGTGCCGGTGGTGAACCTCGGTTTCTCCGGCTCCGGTATGATGGAATTTGAGATGAGCGACCATCTCGCGCGCATCGACGCGAGCTGCTACGTTCTCGACTGCCTCTGGAATATGGATATCGGCAAGCCGGGCGGAATTCGCAATGTAGATGTGAACTACGAACCGTTCATCCGGAATCTCCGTGCGAAGCGTCCCGGCGTTCCGATTGTGATGGCGGAGCAGTGCGACGTCTTCTGCGGCGGACCGAACGGCAAGGATAGATTTATCCGCGGATTGTACGAGAAACTCGTAGCCGAGGGGTGGAAGAATCTCTTCTATCTTCCCAAGAGCGCCATGTATTCCGGCGACCGCGAAGGGACTGTTGACGGCTGCCATCCGAACGACCTGGGAATGGAGAGCTTGGCGAAAGAGTACGGCGCGGCCGTGTCGAAGGCGCTTGGTCTGAAGGGGGCGAGGTATAAACATAGCGAACGAGAGTGACGAAAATATGAAATCGATGTTGATTGTGGCTGTCGTCATTGCAGTGGTGCTTGCGTGCGCCGTTGTAGGCTGCAGGATGTTCTCGAAGCGCTCCACCGAGGCGACGATCCAGCTTGCTGCAAAACCGGCGGGCAAGATCGCCATAGTG
>JAFONM010000029.1 GCA_017418445.1 Kiritimatiellia bacterium | reverse complement strand
GGTTCGCACCACATTCGCCTCCTCGGACTCGAGCGAATACGAGGCCGACCCCAGGAGACGTCGTGCCAGCGCGATCAAGTTGGCGTCTGAAAGCCCAAGCTTGCCGATGCTCTCGCTCGAAAGCATCGCCAGCGCGTTCCGCACGCAGTCCACCGCCTGTGCGAACTCCTTGTCCGAACGAGCCCCGCCCAGCGACTTCGCCGAAAAGATGCGCCCGAGCATTTCGCGCAGAAAGTCGACGAGCGGCCGGCCTTTCCGCGCCTCTTCCATCCAAGCCAGAAACCCGTTGCCACACGCGACAAAGACCGAGACCACTTCTTCTTCGTGTTCTCTCAGTTCGACCTTCGGCAACTCAAGCCGCCCTTCGACAAACGTCGGCAGACAGGCGTTCTGATAGACGTCAAGTCCCTCCAGCACCTGCTCACGCCTGGGCGCAAGCCCTGCGGACTTCAACGCCGTCTGAACATCGTCCGCCCGCATCAGCGCTGCAAAGGACGCCCACGGCACACCTGCGTCCGCCGGACGCCAGAACGCCAGCAGGTCTCGGAGGAGAATGCCTAGCGAAGAGACCGCCAGTCGATTGCGTTCGGGGTTCTGAATCGGATACCCCTCGTTGAGAAACGCCGCCGAGATCACCGTGAACAGCCCGGGATCGCAAAGTCCCAAGGTCGGCAGCTTCAATCCGGAACCCTGTGCCGGAAAGTCCTCGACCAGCCGCTTCGCGAGCGCCTTGTCATCCGGCAGACTGGCGATGTCTTCGTCAGCGAGTCCGGGAACAGTCGGACGCGCCGCGCCCGTCCAGCACGCGACCTTCGGACATCCCCATTCGTCGAAACGGTCACGGTCGGATTCCGCGCAATGGAGGAGCGTCGTGATCTGCACGCGATCCGCGTACTGTGCCAAGACGTCGTGCAGCACCAGAACCGGATCCGCCAAGGCCGGAAGGACGATCTCCCGTATCTCCGGATCAAGCGGCGCGACAGCATTCCTGGCGAGCGCGACGGAAGCGAACGGAAGGCGCAGCCCATTCGCCCCAAGGAAGCCGAAGAATTCCGTTTCAAAGGACGCGAGCTCATCCCAGCGCGCCTTGTCCTCGCCCAGCGCCGTCTCCAGCACATGGGCCGCATCCTTGTTCGTCGGCACATCCCGCATCAAAAGCCCCTTGCCGGAGAGGACGCGCCAGATGTCCAGCATCTGGTCGAGAAGCACGAACCCGGCATCTGGATCCACGACCGCCTGAAGGTCCATCGTTCCCTCGGCACGCTGGAACAGGTGCGGCCAAGCCGTCAAGGCGACGCTTCGCTTCTCTGAAAGGAAGCGCATGAACAATGCGGCAACTTCCGCCTCGTTCGCCTCCGGCAAAGACTGATCGGCAGGGCGGACGAGGCGGAACGGCTGGACGACGCGCGGCGGCAGGATTCCGCCCCAGCCTTTTTCAGCGGCCTTCTTCGCAAGGGCGAGCCGCAGGTTTCTTCCGCTCTGCGCCGTTGGCACGACAACCATCAGATGCGCGAGCGACCGCGCCCCGGAAGGATCGCGCTCGACCCGTCCGCACAGCCAGTCGACAACCTCATCGACCAGCTTCCGACCTGGATCGAGAAATTCGGTCATTTCCCCTCCTTTCGCTTCGCGCCGTCGTTCGGGACTTGGGAAGCAGGAATTCGATTTCAATGCGATTGCCGATCTCCAGTTTGCCGGCCAGAATCTTCCACAGCGCTTCCTTTATCGCAGCGTCGGAAAATCAAGGGCGGCGAAAGCGCGAGAGCCAGGACGCCGCCTCGAGCGGCCAGGCGTCGGTGGGCGCGTGCAGGCGGCGGAGTCCGTAGCCGTGTCCGCCGCTCGTATAGAGCCTGAGCGTCGAATCTACGCCGGCGCGCTTGAGGTGGAAGTCGTAGGCGGTCGCCGTTTCGGGCTCGCAGAAGTCGTCCATGCTCTGCGCGATGAACGCGGGCGGCGTCTCGGAGTCGACCGGATACTCGTCGCGGAGATCCATTCCCACCCAGTCCCTCCAGGGGGAGTTGTCCTTGCCGCGATGGCGAAGGTCCCAAGGATAGATCGGAAGCTGGAAGTCGGGACGGCACGAGAAGTCGTCAGCGTCGTCCACCCGCTCGTACAGGCGCTTGCGCCAATTGGTCGAGGCGCGCACCGTCAGGTTGGCGCCCGCCGAGAACCCGATGACGCCGATACGCTTCGGATCGATCCCGTACTTCTTCGCGTCGCGGCGCAGGATTCCGATCGTCCTCTGCACGTCGCAGAGCGCGGCATCGCGCTGGTTGGGAGCGCGATAGAGGAGCACGGCCGCGGAAAATCCGAGCGTGTTGAGCCAATCCGCAATCTCGGTCCCCTCCTTGTTCCATCCGAGCTGGAGGTAGCCTCCGCCGGGCAGCACGACGACCATCGGCTTCGCGCCTTCGCCCTTCGCGGGGAAGAAGACGAAGAACGGATCGTTGATGTCCGTGACAACGAGATTGCGCTGCCAAAGCTCGCTCTCCATCATCTTTATCGGCTTGTCGTTCGCCTTCATCGGAACCTTCCCTTCGGGCCAAAGCTTCGTCACGGCGGCCGGATCGTACCTCCACAGCGTCTCGATCAGCGCCGCGCGCTGCTCCTGGGTATCCGTGACGGCGCAGTAGCGGACCGGATAGCGTTTCTCCTTCGCGACGTCCTCGGGCGTCGTCGCGAAAGCCGCGAGGGACGCAATGCACAATGCAGATGCTACGATTTCTTTCATTCCATGTCTCCTTTCTGAATTTATGGTTTCTTAAGCAGGTCCGGACGGCGTTTCGCCGTCAATTCCGTCGCCGCCGCCCGTTTCCAGGACTCTATCTTCGCGTGGTCTCCGGAAAGCAGCACCTCGGGAACCTTCATTCCCCGGAACTCCGGCGGATGCGTGTACTGGGGCGCCTCGAGGAGTCCGGTCCGTCCGAAACTTTCGCTCGCCGTAGCGGCGGCACCGCCGCCGAGGACGCCAGGGAGCAGCCTGACGATCGAATCGACCATCGCCGCCGCCGCGAGCTCACCGCCCGTCATCACGAAGTCGCCCACCGAGAACCTGTCCGTCGCCAGCGTCTCTATGCGCGCGTCGAAACCCTCGTAGTGTCCGCACATGAAGACGATGTGCTCCTCGCCCGCCAGTTCCTCCGCGTCCTTCTGACTGAATTTCCTCCCCTTGGGATCGGTCATGACGACTCTTGGCTGGCGCGTGGTTCGTGATGCCTGGTGCGCAGCGTCCGCGTCCACCCCGCACTCCGCACTCCGCACCCCGCACTTCTCCACCGCCGCGAACCAGGGACCGCACTTCATCAGCATTCCGGGTCCGCCGCCGTACGGCTTGTCGTCCACCTTGCGCCAGCGTCCCTCGCCGAACTCCCTGAGATCGACGATGTTCAGCCTGACGGCGCCCTTCTTCACGGCGCGCGCGACGATGGATTCCTCGAGGAATCCGCGGAACATCTGCGGCTGGACGCTTACAATGTCGATCTGGAGCATCTGGTGGGTGGCGACGGGCGCCGGTCTTGTTTTTTGTCTGTCGGTGATTGGTGCCGGGTGGTCAGAAGGCGTATTGGACGGAGAGGCCGAGCTGGTAGATCATCTCTGTTTCGCCGTCGAGCCCGAGAGTCGCGTCCGCATCGAACCTCACGGACCAGTTGTCGTCGAAGTGCCAGAACGTGCCGGTGCCGAGCGAGGGTCCCGCGTCGCCATCGATCCATCCGTTTGCGCCGAACGTGAAGAACGGATCGAACTTCTCGTATCCCCACCAGTGCCAGAGTCCGCGGAGTCCGAGTCCTGCGCCGCGCTCCATCCATGCGGCGGACGCCTCGACGGCGAGGAAGTCGTCGGCGTAGTAGCCGATTCTCGCCATCGCTCCCGCGCGCCGGCCCATGTCGCCTCCGCCCTGCGGAACCACGACGGCCGGTCCGGCGTCGACATACCAGTGCTCGTAGTCGTACTCGACGTAGGCGAACGGATTCTCCTCCTCTTCCGCGGCGAAGGAAGGAATCGCCGCGAGCGCCAGCATCAGTTGCAGCAGCCGCTTCATTTCAGAATCCCCTTTCCCTTATCCATCCGAGTTCCCTGCGGCGCATGCGGTCGTAGTCCGCCGCGCGGAGATCGTCCGCACCGCCCAGATGGTCCATGCCGTGCGCGACATAGAGAAGCAGCTCCTTCGCCGGCGACCATCCCTCGCGCTTCGGGGCGCATTCCATGGCGCGCTGGGCGTTCACGTAGAGTTCGCCGTAGACGCCCGGCGGCTCGGGCGGAATCGGCTCGTATCCCTGGGTCGTCACGTCCGTCGGACCGTCCGCACCGTTTATCGCCGCATGCGTCCGGGCGGAAAATCCGTCGTCCTGGAGAACGACGGTCACGGACCTGAAGGGAATGCCGCACCGCGCAGAGGACTTCGCGGCGAAAAAAGCCGCCGCCGCGCGCAGTTCGGACCTGGCGATTCCGATTCCGCGCGGCAGAGAGCCGTCGATCCCGATCCTGCACGTTCTAGATTTCATCGCCGCCCACCGGCTTCCTCGCCGCCTTCTTCGCGGAATGCGCATGCTTGTCGTCGAGCATCTTCTGCTTCTGCCTGCGCGAGCGGCGGCGCTTCTGGCGTCGCACCTTCTCGCGCCGCTGCCGCTCTGCGGACTTCCTGCCGCGCTCGCGCTCCAATATCGCCTCGGCGAGCGAACGGCGGGCAAGCCACCTGTTCGTCTCGCGGCTCCGCGTCTCGCCGCACTTCACCATGAGTCCCGAAGGCTCGTGGGACAGGCGGACGACCGACGACGTCTTGTTCGTCTTCTGTCCTCCGGGACCCGAACCCAGAATGAAGCTCTCCTCGAGGTCCTCCTCGAAGACGGACGCCTCCTTCATGAGCGCCCTTATGCGTTCTATCGTCTCAGGGGAGATCATCGAGGGCCTTCCGCGCTTCCATGCGATCCTTGATCTTCAGCGTCGCGGCGCGGGCGGCGACGACAGTGCGGCGGACGGCGAAGTACGTTATCGGCGTGAGCACGAGCGCGATAAGCAGTCCGCCGAGCAGGTACGAGAGCAGCACCCTCCATCCGAGTCCGTTGAGGCTCTGCCACGTCCACTCCGCCGGCAGCGCCGGATCCTCTCCGAACAGGCCCCTGTAGACGGCCCAGGTCTGGGCGGGATATATGAACACGATCGTGAGCGGATTCGTCACGAACGTCCCCAGCGTGGCGCCGATCTTGCTGGTCCTGGTCGCGATGGCAGCGGGAATCGAGATCATCAGCTGCAGGCCGAACGGAATCGCGCACCCGCAGAACATTCCTATCGCCCATCCCGCGGCCACCCTGTCGGGGGAGAGCCTGTCGCGGACTATCTTGGTCCGCAGCAGCCGGAGATAGGCGCGCAGCTTCTTCACGACACGGCATGGACGAAGAGTCCGGAGCGAAGCTTCGGTTCGAACCATGTGGACTTCGGGGGCATGATCGCCCCGGCATCCGCTATGGCCATCATCTCCTCCACGGTGACCGGCTCCATGGCGAACGCCACGGCATTCTCTCCGGAGTCGACCTTCGCGGCGAGCGCATCGTCGCCGCGGATTCCGCCCATGAACGAGATGCGCTCGCTGGTGCGGGGGTCGTCGATTCCGAGGACAGGCGCCAGGAGTCTGTCCTGGAGACAGCTGACGTCGAGGGCGGAGACCGGGTCGGCGCCGTCGGGAATCCGCCAGTAGAGGTCCTTCCACTCGCCCTTGAAGTACATGCGGCAGTGGCGAGGGGTCGATCCGCCGGCGGAGGCCTCCTCCTTCGTCGCGAAGACCTTGTCGACGGCGGCGAGGAAGCCGGCTTCGTCAAGTCCGTTCAGGTCCCTGACGAGCCTGTTGTATGCGAGTATCCTGAGCTGGCTCGCGGGGAAGATCACGGCGAGGAACCAGCGGCTCTCGCCCTCGAAGCCGTGTTCGCGCGCGTACCGGGACGCGGCCGCGCTCCTGTGGTGCCCGTCGGCGATGTAGGCGACCGGAATGCGCGCAAAGAGCTCCTCGAGCTCGTCCGAGCGGCAGCTCGATCCTGACGAGATTTCCCAGACCGTATGCCTGATTCCGTCTGGCGCGACGAAGTCGTAGAGAGGCTCCGAACGACACGCTTCGAAGACGATCGCGTCGATTGACGGGTCGTCGCGGTAGGTGAGGAACGCGGGACCCGTGTGGGCGGAGAGCGCCTCGATGTGGCGGGTGCGGTCGTCCTCCTTGTCCCTGCGGGTCTTCTCATGCTGCTTCAGGACGCCTGCGAGATAGTCCTTCGTGTCGAACGTCGCGACGATGCCGGTCTGCGAATGGGACCCCATGGTCTGCCGATAGGCGTAGAACGCGGGCTTCTCGTCCTTGACGAGCGTCCCGTTCGCGACGAGCGCGTCGAGCGCCCTGCGCGCCTGGGCGTAGGCCTCGGGAGACGAGGGGTCGGTTCCGGGAGCGAGGTCGATCTCGGGACGCGAGACGTGGAGAAAGCTCTTCGGATTGCCCTCTGCGAGGGCCTTCGCCTCGGCAGTGTCCACCACATCATACGGAACGGACGCGACAAGAGCCGCGTCCGCACGATTAGGCCTCACGGCCGCAAACGGTCTAATGTTCATTTGACTGTCAGAATCCTACGTTGAGAATCGGGCAGAAGGCCATTTCCGCATTGCGGATCACGTTGACGATTCCGATCTGGAAGCCGTTGAGATCCTCGGCGCGGTTTATGAGCCCCACCTGGACGCCCTGCATCTGGCCGACGATGTTGGCGAGACCGACCTGTGCGCCGCGGAGCGAACCCGCCTCGTTCCAGAGGCCGGCCTGGACGCCGAAGAGATCGGCGCGGTCGGCGGAGTTGTAGAGACCGACCTGGAAACCAGAAAGCTGGTCCTTCACGTCGTTGCGGAGAATGTTGAGCATGAAGCCTTCGAAGTACTGCGCACGGCCCCAGAACCCGATGTCGAATCCGGTCACGTTCTCCTGCTTGTCGGAATAGGGGATCGTCAGGCGGAAGCCGACGAGGTCCGGCGTCTCGGGAACGTTGCCGACGGCGAAGAACACGGGCCACGCCGCGACTTCCTTGTGCGGAGGCTCGACTTCCGTGATATCAAGGGCGTCCTCCTCCTCTTCGGTTTCATCAAGGGGATCGCGATCGTCCTCTTTGCTCGAAGTTTCCTGGGCGCAGACGGAGAATGCCATTGCTGCGACAGCGGCGAGCGTGAACAGTTTCTTCATTTCGTTTTTACTCCTGATAGAATTAGGATGGAGAAGATTATATGCTTTTTCCCCGATTTTGGCAACCCCCCGCGGCGAATTTTAACGCCGTCCGTCAGTTGGCCCTTGCGCTCCACGGGTGATATGTGGTATGATTACGGGCAGTCACCACAATTCCAAAGGGAGGAAATCGCAATATGAACATGAAGATGCGCCGCAGCGGCTTCTCGCGCGGCAGTGCGGCGGCCGCCGCGATGTCCGCTTTCCTGACTTTCGCCGCCACGGGCGCGGCGTCGGCGGCAGGCGCCGTCGGAGACACGATCACGCTGCCGGTCTACGGCCCGAGCAAGATCGTCGACGTCGTCGACTGCACGAAGACAGACCACCGTTTCGCGGAGCATCCCAAGGGGGCCAGCCGCGTGGAGACGATCCTCGGCAAGCCATGCCGCGTCCTCCCCGTACAGGACTCCGGCGCGTCATACGTGGACTGGCGGCTTGGCGAAGGCAAGGACCTGAAGCCGAACGAGGCCTACGTCGTCGTGATAGAGTATCCGGACGACGTTCCGCGCGCCTTCCACGTCCGCAACTACGGCAACAACTCCCGCCGCTCGTTCTACACCGGCGCCTCCAACGGCGACGCGTTCGAGGGTCCGATCGTCCACCACAAGCCGGAGTCGCTCAAGATTCCGCAGAGCGGCAAGTACTCCGTCTGGTCGTCGCTCACCTTCCTCGGGCAGCGCGCGTCGAACCGCCGCGACCTCAACAAGGAGGAAGCGCAGAAGGTCGGCGAGAAGCAATACATGGACATCGCCACGGACGGATTCGAGGTCGCGATCTCACAGTACAAGCGCGACTGGCACCCGATATCCGAGGGCGTCGCGGTCTCGCGCATCCTCCTCTGCAGGATAATCGACGAGAAGGCCGCGTGGGCGGACATCCCCTTCCCGCCCAAGGGACTCCCCCGCCGCCACATCTTCTGGCGCGAGGAGATGAGCGACGGTGTCATGGCAAAGGAGAGCCTCTGCCCCGGCAACGGCGGTCTCGACTGGATCGAGCAGAAGTTCCGCGCGATGAAGATCTTCGGTCAGAACACCTACTGCAAGGACCTGCTCGAATTCGGCCACAACCAGCACTGGGACTGCCACTGGAAGCACGGCAAGCCGGGTGGAAAATCGTACAAGTGGATGTGGGCGTGCGACGCCTACTATGCCGATCCCTGGACGAAGATCGTCGCGCTAGCCGCGGACAAGTACGGCTTCGACCTCCTCCCCTACTACGAATACGGCGGGGCGGCCGGAGATCCCAAGGAG
>JAFONM010000028.1 GCA_017418445.1 Kiritimatiellia bacterium | reverse complement strand
GTGGAGCCGTTCGCTCGTTCGGATGCACCTGCACCGAAAGGCGCGTCTTCGCGTCGATGACCTTCACGAGAAGCGGGAAATCCGGCTTCATCTCTGCGAGAGTGCGGCCCTTCATCGGCCCGTCCGCGATGACGCTCGGCGTAGTCGGATGCGCGGAGACCTCCCAGCTCTCCGTGCCCCACACGAGCGTATGAAGATTCGGTTCGAGTTTCATTCCTTCCTCCTAATGTTACGTACGGTATTCTATCACATTTCCACCCGCGCGTCATCTAATTGCCTGACAGCGGAACGGACGGGCAGCGGGGCAGCGGGGAAGTTGGGAAGCGGGGGAGCGGTGCGCAGCTGCGGGAGAAGCGGTCTCCCGACCGCTTCTCCCCTTTGCAACGCCAGTCCGCGGTAAAAGCCTGAAAGTGCCACGGAAGGGGTTGCTGCGGTAATTTACCGGCCTTCAACAGGGCTTTGTCTCACGCGCCCTGGACGGCGGACATGATCTCGTCTGGCGAAGTGACGCCGACAAACTCGCGGACGGCCCTGCCGTCCTTCATGACGAGGAGCGTCGGAATCGACATGACGCCGAACTTCGCGGCGAGCTCCTGGTTCCTGTCCACGTCGACCTTGAGTATCTCTAGCCCGGGATGCGCCGGCGCGATCTTCTCCTCGAGTATCGCGCCCTGCATCCTGCACGGTCCGCACCACGTCGCCCAGAAGTCGACGAGCACGACGCCCTTCGCGGTGGCCGACTCGAAGTCGGCCGCATCGACGTTTCTTACTGCCATGTCTCCCTCCTTGATTAAGCCAGAATCTCGTCCGCGAGCTTCTCGAGCTGCGCGAGCGATGCGTCGTTCAGCGCGCCGCGCAGGGTCGCCGTCGTCTCGCAGAACGTCAGTCCCTTCGAATTCTCGAAGAGCCCCTTCATCACCTTCGCGGCCTGCGGAGCCCACGATCCGTTCTCGACGAACCCGATCTTCCTGTTCTGGAAGCTGCGGCACGTGAGCCTCTCGATGAAGTGCTGCATCCACGGGAAGATTCCCATGTTGTAGGTCGTCGTCGCAAGAATGAGCCTTCCGTAGCGGAACGCGTCCTCGACGGCCTCGGGCTGGTCGTCGCGCGCGAGGTCGTGGACCTTCACCGCCGCGGCGCCCTTCGACCTGAGCATGTCGACGAGCTTCATCACCGCCTCCTTGGTGTGTCCGTAGCAGGAGGTATAGGCGACGACGACGCCCTCGGACTCGACGCGGTAGCTCGACCAGGTGTCGTACTGCTTCACGACGTGGGCGATCATCTCGGGCGTGTCGTGGACAGGTCCGTGGAGCGGGCAAATCTTCGCGATTTCGAGTCCCGCGGCCTTCTTGAGGAGAGCCTGCACGTTGACGCCGAACTTGCCGACGATTCCGAAGTAGTAGCGCCGAGCCTCGCAGTCCCATCCCTCGGGATCGACGACGTCGTTCGCGCCGAACTTGCCGAACCCGTCGGCGGAGAAGAGTATCTTCGCCGTCCTGTCGTACGTGACGACGACCTCGGGCCAGTGGACCATGGGAGCCGCGACGAAGACGAACTCGTGCTTCCCCGTGGAGAGCGTGTCGCCCTCCTTGACGACGATGCGCCTGTCGGCGAAGTCCGTGCCGAAGAAGTTCTTCATCATCCCGAACGCCTGCATCGAGGCGACGATCTTCGCGGACGGATACTCCCCGGCGAGAAGCGCGATGCTGGCGGAGTGGTCCGGCTCCATGTGCTGGACCACGAGGTAGTCGACTGGCCTGCCGCCGAGCCCGTCCCTGATGCCGGCGAGCCACCTGTCGCCGAAGCGGGCGTCAACCGAATCGAAGACGAGCGTCTTCTCGTCGATGACGAGGTAGGAGTTGTAAGCCATCCCGAGGGGTACGTTGAACTGTCCCTCGAAGAGGTCCACGTCGTGGTCGTTCACTCCGACGTACTTGATGTCGTCTGCTATGGTCATTGTGTCTTTCGTTGGCGTTGTTGATGTGTCAGAAAAAGAGGTCCCTCTCGCCGCGGCACGTGGCCTCGTACTGCTTCATGACGGTCGGGTAGAACTTCGGCAGCCACTCCCTGATGCCGGCGAGCTCCTTCACGATGAGACTGTCGCCGATCGCGCGCGTCTCGTCCGAAGCGAAGTCGTCGAGCCATTCGCGGAAGGTGAGGACGGCGTTGATCTTGCAGAACTTGCCCTCGCGTCCGGTCTTCAGCGCGTCCATGATGCATCCGCCCGTCCTGCCGCACCTGTAGCCCGCCGTGCAGAAGCTCGTGATCGTGTCGCGCGAGGCGAGGTAGCGGACCATCTCGTCGAGGGACCTGCCGTCCCCGAGCATGAACTGCTGGCGCGTCTTCTCCTGGCGGGACTCGTCCTCGAAGTCGCTGTAGCCCTTGATCGCGATGTTCGACGAGCAGTCGAGCTGAGTCATGCCGTGGTCCAGGACGCGGTTGCGGCTCTCCGGATTCTCGCGCGCCGTGATGATGATGCCCGTGTAGGGGACCGAAAGCCTCGCGATGACGACGATCCTGGAGAACGTGACGTCGTCTATGAGCCACGGGGACTCCTCGGGAACCTTCGTCCCGCTAGCGGGCTCCAGCCGCGGGAAGCTGAGGGTGTGCGGACCGATGTTGAACCAGCGCTCGAGGTCGCGCGCGTGGAGGACGGTCGCGAGGAGCTCGTAGCGCCAGTCGCAGAGTCCGTAGAGAACGCCCAGCCCGACGTCGTCCACGCCCGCCTCGAGGCAGCGGTGGAAGCACGTGGTGCGCCAGTCGTAGTTGCCCTTCACGCTCCACGCCGGATGCATCTGCTCGTAGAGCCTGCGGCTGTACGTCTCCTGGAAGACCTGGAACGTGCCGATGCCCACGGACCGGAGGACCTTGAGGTCGGCGATCGGGAGCGGCGCCGCGTTCACGTTCACGCGGCGGATCGAGTTGAGGCGCCCCGAGCGCTTCGCGGGGACCTTGTGGCCGTAGCACGTCTCGATCGTCTCCGCGATGTACTCCGTCGATGTCGTCGGATGCTCGCCGTAGACGGCGATGAGGCGCTTGTGGCCGATCCTGCCGGCGAGGACGTCGAGCTCCTCCTTCAGCTCGTCCATCTTCAGGACGCGGCGCTGCTGGAGGTCGTTCCCCTCGCGGAACCCGCAGTACCTGCAGCCGTTCACGCAGAGGTTCGACATGTAGAGCGGCGCGAAGACGACGATGCGGTTGTCGTAGACCTTGTGCTTGATGCGGTCCGCCGCAGCGCGCATCTCCTCGAAGAGCGCGGGGTCGGACGACGCCGACATGAGGACGGCCGTCTCCTCGGGCAGGAGCGTCGCGCACGTCGATTCGCTCTTAGCGATGATTTCGCGGACACGCACGGGATCCGCGGGCCTGGAGGCCACCTCGTCTATGCACTTCGCTATGAGCGCGTCGTCGATGAAGTGCTTCCCGCCCGGAAGGTACTTGTCGATCTCACCCTGCACTATGAAATTCTTCGTGTAGTCCGCGGCAGTCGCGAACTTCCTTATGCTTGATGTATCCGCCATTTCCCTGGTCTTCTTTCGGTATGGGGGATATTATACCACAAATATCGCCGCCTGAAGCGCTAGCGGCGATGGCGGAACGGCGCGCCGCGGCCGTCGAGAACGGGGACGCCGAGGTGGTACTTGATCGCGAGCGCGCGGATGACGAAGATGACGAGGACCGAGAGGACGTTGCGGGCGTAGAGGTTCTCGAGTCCGACGAACGGAAGCGCGAAGTAGAGGAATCCTCCGGCCGCGCACGCGAGGGCGTAGAGCTCCTTGCGGAAGATGAGGGGGACCTCGTTGATGCAGACGTCCCTCAGGATGCCGCCGGCCACGGCCGTGATGACGCCGAGGATTATCGCGCACCACCAGCTCTGTCCGTAGAAGAGCGACTTCTGGAGCCCGATCACCATGAAGAGCGATATCGAGACCGTGTCGAACACGAACCAAGTGACCTGTCCGGAGATGAAGCGCCGCCCGAACACCGCGACGGCGACGACGGCGAGAAGCGAGGTGATGATGTAGAACGGATCCTCCATCCAGAAGACCGGGGCGTCGATGAGGGTGTCGCGCAGCGTTCCGCCGCCGACTGCCGTGATCAGTCCGACGACCGAAGCCCCGAACCAGTCGAAGCGCTTCGCGCTCGAAAGCCTCACTCCGGAGATCGCGCCCGCAAAGGTCCCCATGAACTCCAGGACGCGGATGAAGAGGCGAATCTCGTCGTTGAATCCGTTCATGACGCGCCTCCGCGGCCTTCGACGCCCTTGTGCGGAATCGGCTTCCACTTTCGCGTAGGCCGGACCAGCGTCCACAGCACCGTCGACGCGAGTATGATCGAGAAGACCGGGAAGGTGAGGACGGCCCACCAGCGGGGACGGCGCTTCCTGCTCGAGAGGAGGACGGCGAAGACGCCGGCGATTCCGCCGACGCCGACGACGAAGAAGAGGAACGATCCGAAGACCCTGAGCGCCGCGAGCACGCCTTCTCCGACCGCGAGATGGACGAACACGGCCGCAAGGCCGAAGAACATGAAGAAGGAGACGGACATTCCGGTCAGGAGCGCGAAGAAGCTGTCGAAGAGGCGCACCGAAGGCCGCCTGCACATCGCCACGATCCACTGCCAGAAGTACCTGCGGACGACCTGCCAGCATCCCGTCGCCCAGCGGCAGAGCTGGCGCCACATGTGGAGGACGGTGACCGGCTGCTCGTCCGCGTACTCGGCGTCCTTCACGTACGCGACGCGGCGACCGGCTATGTTGGACTGGATGGAGAACTCGACGTCCTCCACCATGGTGTGCGTATGCCAGCCCCTGTCGCCGAGGATGTCGAACAGGAAGGCGAAGCCCGTCCCGGTGAGCTTTCCGGAGAGTCCGAGGTTCGTGCGAGTCCTGTTGGAAAGCTCGTTCATGAGGTCCCAGTACACGGTGTACCATCCGGAGATGACGTTTGCCGTCGCGTTGGAACTCATGCGGCGTCCCGTCACGAGGACCTCTCCGTCGTTCAGAGCGTCGTTCATCGCGTCGAGCCACCGGGCCGAGACGATGTTGTCGGCGTCGAACACGGCGACGGCGTCGAAGTCGCCGCGGCGCTCGAGAAGCTTTCCGATCCCCCACTCCAGGACGTCGCCCTTCCCGGACGAGGGGATCGTCTTCTCCCACACCGTGGCGCCCGCCGCACGCGCCTTCTGCGCCGTCCCGTCCGTGCAGTTGTCCGCCAGGACTATCACCTCGTACCTGTCGCGCGGATAGCTCGACATGAGGATGCTCTTCACCGGAAGCCTTATGACGCGCTCCTCGTTGCGCGCGCAGATCAGTATCGCGAAGCGGAGCTTCCTGTCCGCCCCTGGATGGATGCGCGGGCGGATGAGGAGACCCACGAAGAGTATGAGCGTGGACCACAGGAAGACGACTCCAGCCCCTATGCAGAGGAAGTCGAGCGGAGTTCTGATGCAGAAGAGGACGTCCTCAGTCATCGCGCCACCTCCTGTGAATCCAGAGGTACTGCTCCGGGTACCTGCGTATCACCTCCGAAAGCCTGTCGTTCAGCAGCTGCGTCGCCTCGGCGAGGTCGGTCCCCTTCTCGAACCTGACCGGGGGGCCGCCCACGAGGCGGTACCTGTAGGGTCCGACGCGGACGAACGAACCGACGACGATCGGAATCTCGTTCCTGATCGCGAGGCGCGAGGCGCTCGTGAACGTCCTGGCCGGGCGCCCGAGGAAAGTGAGAAGCTTCCCCTTCGAGGCGTGCTGGTCCATCAGGATCGTCATCGCGGCGCACTCGGTCTTCCACTGGCGCATCACGTCGGGCGTGAAGCCGTGGTTCTTGTCTATCACCGTGACGGGTCCGCGGAAGTGGTGCTTCCTCATCCAGCGCGCGATGAACTTGTTGTTGAGCGTCCTCGCGATGGCGATCATCGGGCGCGTGAACGAAAGGATGTTCGTCGCCGCCTCCCAGACGCCGTGGTGTCCGCTGACGAGGAGTATCGGCACGTCCGGCTCGTCCAGAAGGAGCTTCACGGCGTCGGGATGTCCCTCGGAGACGTCGAGATGCTCGCGCCAGTTGTCCCTGGTCACGACGTCGGGAACGCACAGAGCCTCGCATATGTGCCCGGAGAGGTGGCACCACGCCTTCTTCGCGATACGCTTCGCCGCCTTCGGATCGGATGTTATTCCGCAGCGCAGGATGTTGTCGACGGAAAGACGCCGCCTCCTGAGGAAGAACGGCCACAGAAGCGCGGCAACGCCGGCCCCGAATCCGTAGGCGTGTCTCTGTATGAATGTCATTCGAAGCGAACAGTGGCGGCGCGTCCGTGCCCGTCGAGCCCCTCGACAGCGGCGAAGGCCTCGATCGTCCCCTTCGTCTCGGCGAGGTCCTCCCTCGTGAACGCGACGAAGCTGTGGCGGCGGCGGAAGTCGTCGGGGGTGAGTCCGTTGAACATGTTCGCGGCGCCGCCGGTCGGCAGCACGTGGCTCGGGCCCGCGACGAAGTCGCCGGCGGATTCGGGAGTCCACGGACCGGCGAACACCGCGCCCGCGCTCCTCACGCCCTTCATGACCTTCAGCGCGTCCTTCGTCATTATCTCGAAATGCTCGGGGGCGAACTCGTTGACGACCTCGAGGCCCTCCTTCACGCTTTTCGCGACGACAATGAGAATGCCGTCGCGGTCGATCACGCGGTCCACCAGCTTTTCGCGGGACATGAGTCCCTTCATGGAGATTATCTCGGCGCGGATCGCCTCAGCGAGCTTCACGGACGTGCAGACGCAGAGGGACTTCTCCCATCCGCTGCCGTGCTCGGCCTGGCTGAGAAGGTCCGCGGCGATCCAGCGGACGTCGACGGAGCCGTCGGTAAGGACCGCAATCTCGCTCGGACCCGCCACCTGGTCGATGGCGACGTATCCGTAGACCTGGCGCTTCGCCGCGGTGACGAACGCGTTTCCGGGTCCGGCGATCTTCTGGACCCTGCGGCACGACTTCGTCCCGAAGGCCATCATTCCGATCGCCTGGATTCCGCCGACGCGGTAGACCTCCGTCGCGCCTGCGACCTTGAGCGCGTAGAGGAGGACCGGGTTCACGACGCCGGTCCTGCCTGCGGGCGTGCAGGCGACGATCTCCCTGACTCCGGCGGCCTTTGCGAGGGTGACCGTCATCACCGAAGTCGACGCGAGCGGAGCCGTGCCTCCCGGAATGTAGACGCCCACGCGATCCATCGGCGTGAAGAACTCGCCCTCGGATCCGCCGCGGGGAGTCTTCATCGACCAGCCGGACCTGAGCGAGGCCCTGGAGAATTTCAGGACGCGCCTGTGCGCGTCGTCGACGGCCTTCGCGATTCCGGGAGCGATGCGAAGCTTTCCGAGATCGACGCGCAGGTCCCGTCCCCGATAGCCCTCGAACTTCGCGACGTAGCGGCGCACGGCCGCGTCGCCTTCGCTGCGGACCGCGGCGAGCACCTCCGCAGCGGCCTTCTCGGCCTCTTCGGGAAATGCTGGACGCGCATTGAACCTCGCTATGCGCCTGTCGCCGGTCCTGACGATTGCTATCATTTTTCTCCGCCGAGCATGCAGATGACCTTCGCCTCCGCGGCGAGTTCGCCGTTGACGTAGCCCTTCAGGTCGAACGTCCCGACGATGGACTTCACGCGCTCGGTCATCGCGACCGTGACGAACCTGTCGCCGGGCCGGACGGGCTTCCTGAAGCGCGCGGACTCCACCTTCGCGAGGACGAAGCCCGGCTTCCTCATTCCGCCGAAGAAGTCGCGCGCGACGAGTCCCGCGCCGGCGGTCTGCGCCATCGTCTCTACGAGGATCACTCCGGGGACGATCGGCGCGCCGGGGAAGTGCCCCTTGAAGAACTCGTTCTTCTCCTCCGTGAAAGTGTACTCGCCGACCGCGCCCTCGTCGCCCGACGAGACGAGCGTGTCGACGAAGAGGAACGGCGGACGGTGCGGGAGGAGCTCCTCGCCGGCGATGTTGTAGACTTTCCCGATGGTTGGGATTTCTGTTGCCATGTGGACCTACGCTTTCTTGAAGACGAGCACTCCGTTGTGTCCGCCGAACCCGAGCGACGTGCTGACCGCAACGCGTATGTCGCGCGCCACGCCCTGGTTCGGGGTGTAGTTGAGATCGAGCTCGGGATCCGGATTCTCGTAGTTGAGCGTCGGCGGAACCCATCCCTCCCTGATCGACATCGCGGTGATCGCGGCCTCGATCGCGCCGGTGGCGCCGAGGCAGTGTCCGTGGAACGGCTTCGTGGAGGAGATGTTGATCTTCTTCGCCTGGTCCTCCCCGAACACGCGCTTGAACGCCTTCGTCTCCATGGAGTCGTTGAGGTGGGTGGAGGTGCCGTGCGCGTTGATGTAGTCCACGGTCGTCCTGTCGGCGACGCCCGCGTCGCGAAGCGCGATCTCTATCGCCTTCACCGCACCGTCGCCCGAGGGGTCGGGCGCGGTGATGTGGTAGGAATCGCACGTCGCGCCGTAGCCGGCGAGCTCCGCATAGACCTTTGCGCCGCGCGCCCTGGCGTGATCCTCGCTCTCCAGTATAAGTATCGCCGAGCCCTCGCCCATCACGAATCCGTCGCGGTCCGCGTTGAACGGACGGCAGGATTTCTCGGGAGCGTCGTTGAAGCGGGTGGCGAGCGCCTTCTCCTTCATGAAGCCGCCGACGCAGAACTCGATGATCGTGGCCTCGGCGCCGCCGGCGATCATGACGTCAGCGCGCCCGGCGCGAATCATGTCAAGGGCGAATCCCAGCGCATCGGACGAGGACGCGCACGCGGTCGTAACGACCTGCGCAGGCCCCTTGGCGCCGATCGCGATCGCGATGTTGCCGGCGCCCTCGTTGGAGATGAGCTCCGGTATCGCCAAGGGCGAAAGGCGGTCTGGCCCGCGGTCGAAGAGCGTCTTGAACGACTCGCCCGTGACCTCGATTCCTCCGATTCCCACGCCAAGCATCGTGCCGACGCGGTCCATGTCGGGACGGAAACCTTCGGAACCCTCCTTCCTCATGTCCGCGAATCCGGCGTCCTTCCACGCCTCGACCGCGGCCGCGACCGCGTACTTGGTGAACTCGGCCATGTGACGCGCCTCGCGCCTGTCGAGAAGGCCTCCTCCTATCGCATACTCTTCGAAGCCCTTGACCTCGGCCGCGACCTGGCAGGTGCAGCGTGACGCATCGAACTTGGTTATCCTGCCGATTCCGGGCTTCGCGGCCTTGATGGACGCCCATGTCGCGTCCTTGCCGTTCCCGACAGCCGTGATCATTCCGATTCCGGTTATCACTACCTTCTTCATTTTTGTTCGTTTCCTCTTTCTTTGTCAAATTTCCTACAGGTTGGGCCACTCGCAGTACGTGCCGGCGTAGGTCAGTCCCGCGCCGAATCCCACCATCACGATCTTCATCCCGTCCTTGAGCGCTCCGCTGCGGACCGCCTGGTCGAGGGAGATCGGCACAGATGCCGCGCTCGTATTCGCCGTAGTCTGAAGATTGAGCCAGAACTTCTCAAGCGGAAGCTTCATCCTGCGCGCCGTCGCCTCTATGATGCGCCCGTTCGCCTGGTGCGCAAAGACGCGGTCGAGCGTCTCAGGAGTCGTACCCAGCCTTGCGCAGAGGTCGCCCGCGACCTTGGAGAGCGTCTTGACGGCGAAGACGAACACGTCGTGCCCCATGAGCGTAAGGGAGGAAACCGCGGGTTCCGGCTTTCCGGGGATCCCGCTCGGCTCGAGCGGCAGCGGAATGCGCGTCCCGCCCTCGCGGGTTATGAAGTGCGCCCCCTTCCCGTCCGCTCCGAGTATCGTATGGGCGGTCGTCTTGGTGGAGGCGACCCCCGGCGGCTCGTCGTTCCCGAGAACGACCGCGCCGGCGCCGTCTCCGAAGAGTATGCAGCTCGAGCGGTCCGTCCAGTCGAGTATCCTCGTCAGGCACTCCGCCCCTATGACCAGGGCCTTGCGGTCCGGATAGAAGTTGACGAATCCGCGCGCCTGCTCAAGCGCGTAGATGAAGCCGGAACACGCCGCCTGCAGGTCGAAGGCGCCGGCGCCGGAGCATCCGAGAAGCGACTGGACGACGCAGGCCGTCGCAGGGAACGGATTGTAGTCCGGGGTGGAGGTCGCGACTACGATGAGGCCGATCTCCTCGGGCTTCACGCCCGCCGCATCCATTGCGCGCCTCGCCGCCTCGGCGGCCATCGTGGAGGTCGTTTCCCCCTCGCCGGCGACATGCCTGGAATGTATGCCTGTATGGGAGAAAATCCATTCGTCCGAGGTGTCGAGCGACTTCGCTATGTCGTCGTTCGTCACCACCTTCGGAGGCAGGTAGCTGCCGGTGCCAAGTATGCGTATGCCCATATTTGAGTCTATTTTGCCAATAGAGCCAATTATTATACCATATTTGGGCGAACAGGGAAACAGCCAGTTATTGCCATTTTAATATGGCGAAAAAAGCAATTTAATCCGGCAAACGCAGCAGTTATCTCCAGACAACTGCCGCGAGCAGCTGCGCGAGCATGTCCGCGCATAATATGATATACTAGAGGCATGAACACCGAATCAAGCACCGAACCGCGCGGCCTCGCGCTCATCCCGTTCCTCGTCTTCGCCGCATTCTACGTCGGACTCTCCGTCTTCGCCCGCGACTTCTACCGCGTGCCGATGACGATCGCCTTTCTCGTGGCCTCCGCAACCGCGCTGATCATGAACCACCGCCGTCCCCTCGCGGACAAGGTGGAGACGTACGCGCGCGGCATGGGCGAGACGAACGTGATGATCATGTGCCTAATCTTCATCCTCGCGGGAGCCTTCGCCACCATCGCCAGGCAATCCGGCGCAGTCGACGCCGCCGTCATACTCGCCCGCACGATCATCCCCTCGCGGCTGATGCTCGCGGGCGTCTTCCTCATCTCGTGCCTTATCTCCCTCGCCATCGGGACGAGCTGCGGCACGATAGCCGCCGTCACCCCGATAGCGCTCGGATTCGTCGAGCCTCTCCAGCTCTCCCCCGCCCTCCTTCTCGGCGCCGTCGTCGGCGGCGCAATGTTCGGCGACAACCTTTCGATGATTTCGGACACGACCATCGCCGCGACCCGCACCCAGGGGATCCGCATGCGCGACAAGTTCATCGCAAACGCGGGGATAGCAGCCCCCGCCGCGCTGACAGCGCTTTTCGTCTATGCCGTGGTCGGCTTCTCGCACGCCACGCCGGATGTCGCCGCGCCCTCGCCGACGTGGGAGCACGCCCTTCTCGTCCTCCCCTACCTGCTCATCCTGGTCCTCGCGCTCGCCGGACTCAACGTGATGCTGCTGCTATTCTGCGGAACCTTCTTCGCCGCGGTCGTCGGGATGTGCCTCAAGCGCTTCGACCTGCTGGGAACGCTCGACCATCTCGGCAAGGGCACGCTCGGCATGAGCGAAACGCTGATCGTAGCCATCCTGGCGGGCGGACTCTTCAAGACGATCCAGGCGAACGGCGGAATCGAATGGCTCACGCGGAAGATCTCGTGCATAGTGCGCGGACCGCGCACCTGCGAGTTCGGAGTCTTCCTCATCGTCGCCGCCGTGAACCTCTTCACCGCAAACAACACCGTCGCAATCGTCATCGCGGGCCCCATCGCCAAGACGCTGTCCGATCGCTTCAGGGCCGATCCCGCGCGCATCGCCTCCGTCCTCGACACGACCTCCTGCATCATCCAGGGACTCATCCCCTACGGCGCCCAGCTCCTCATCGCAATAGGCATCGCGCAGACCGTGAAGATGTCGGTGGGCAGCTTAGAGCTGATCGGATCCCTCTACTACCAGCACCTGCTGCTCTTCGCGGTCCTCGCCGCCATGCTCCTCGTCCGCCGCCGCCATGCGGCCGCGGAGCAATAGCGCTGCATCGGGCAGCTTGAAGCCCGGCGTGATGCGCGCCTCGCCGGTCGGGCGGCGAACGCCCGGGCGCACGTCAGAATTCGTAGGCCACGGAGAGCATCCAGGAACGGCCGGCCGCCGGATAGTAGGCGGTGCCGTAGGTGGAGTAGTCGCAGTATTCCTTGTCGAACAGGTTGTTCACCGTCAGGCGGAAGACGAGGCCCTTCACGCAGTCGTAGTGAGGCGCGTACTGCACGCCGGCGTGGAAGATTCCGTATCCCTTCAGCTTTTCGGCGGTGTTCGCGAAGTCGGAGATCGACCGGCGCTCGGACTGGTAGCGGTAGCCGCCGAAGACGAAGCAGTCGTCCCAGAGCCAGACGCGGGCGTTCGCGAGGACGACGGACTCGGAGACCAGCGGCACCTCGTTGCCGTCGTACTCCCCTCCGTCGAATTCGGCGTTGACGAAGCCGTACGCCAGCGACGCGCCTGCCACCTTGTCGCGCTCCCATGCGAGGCGGACGTCGAAACCTTCGCGCATCACCGGATCCGGCGCGTTGACGTTGTCGCCGAACGACGGCCATCCGCCGGAGTAGTAGAGGAAGTTCGGATCGTAGAAGATCTCGTTCCTGGTGCGGGAGACGAACGCGTTGCCCGCGAAGTTGAAATCCTCGAGGAACGTCCAGTCGACGCCTCCGTCCACCCGCCATCCGCGCTCGGGCGAGATGAGGTCGTCGCGCGATGCGTAGGCGACTTCGTCGATGAACGGCATGCGGTAGAAGCGAGAGAAGCGCAGATAGGTTTTGAGGTCGTCAACCGGATTCCACAGGACCGCAGCGTCGAAGGCCGTCAGGTCGTACGTCCTGCCGTCCCGCGCCGCCATGGTGCACTTGTTCCACGCGCGCTCGTAGCGGGCGCCCGCCTGGACCGCGAGCGTGTCGGTGAGGTGCAGCGTGTCCTGCGCGTAGAATCCCATCGACTGCCGGTCGAAGTCGTACTTGTAATGCGAGTAGCCGTAGGACGACCTGCCCCAGTTCGCCGCGTCGTTGCGGTCGTAGCGGAATGTCGCGCCGACGATCAGCTCGTTGCCGAGTCCGAACACGTCCGCGGTGTTGATCCACTCCGGGGTGAACGAGTAGGAGTAGATGTCATAGTCTGTGTGCCAGTATCCGTATCCGCGGCTCTGGAGGTGGCGGCGGGAGACGGTCTGGGCGAGGCGGACGGCATTGTCCCCGTTCAGGACGCCGTAGGCGGTCGCGTTGAGTCCGTACGTCGTGCGGCGATAGGAATCGTCGTATCCGTCGGAGGTCTTGGGGTTGCGCTTCCACTGATCCTTGGTGATGGCTCCCGCAAGGTCTGCGTCGGTGTCGTTGTAGAACGCCGAAACGCGCACGTACGATCCTCCGTCGAAGTTCTGCTTCACTCCGCCGCCGAGGGAGTAGATGTCGTGTCCGTTGTTGTGGCGGTAGCCGTCGGAATGCTCCCATCCGCCGTTCATCCAGTACTGCGTGCCCCAGTCCTCGACGCCGCCGCGGAGCGACACGCCCCCGCCGATCGTCCCCCAGCTGCCGCCGTGGAGCTCGATGCGTCCGTGCGTATCGTAGCCGTCGGGCTCGGTTACGATGTTGATCACTCCGGCCGAAGCCGCATCGCCGTGCAGGACGTTCTGGGATCCCTGCAGTATCTCGATGCGGCGGACCGCTCCGAGATCGATCTGCGCGAGGTTCGGAGAATTCATGTCCGGATTGTTGAGGCGCTCGCCGTCCACGATGACAAGAAGGCGTCCGAATCCGTTTTCGCCGTATCCGCGCGGCGCAATCTGCGCGAAGGCCGGATTCGCCGCGCCGACGTGCGCGATGTCAAGCGACGGGACCTTCTTCTCCAGGAGGTCGACGACGTCCTTGGCTCCGCTGGCGGCGATTTCGGACGCGGTGATGATCTGGACCGCGGCCGGAATCTCCGCTGCGGTCCTGCCCGTGCGCGACGCCTCGACAACCACGGTCGGAAGCTCCACGGCCTCGGTGCTGTTGGTCTTGGCTTCATCCGCAGCGAGTGCGGACGCGGATGCGACGGCCAGCGCCGCCGCGAATTTCAGTGTCTTCATTTTTCCTCTTTCCCCTCATGCGAGGTACTTGATGACTTACGGGACCGGCTCGTATTCCGACTCTTACGGCTGCGCGACAGCGCCTGGTTTGCACAGGACTTTCCGGTTACCGGCCCCTTGGACGGTGCATATTATATCAAATCGCCATCACGGACGCTTCTGCTGTCCGAAGACGCGCTCGGCCGTGCGGACCGCGCCCATGGCGTCCCTGGAGTAGAAGTCCGCGCCGATCTTCGCGGCATAGTCGGCCGTGAGGACGGCGCCGCCGACCATAACCCTGCAGTCCGGCAGCTCGGCGTGGATGAGCTTCACGGTCTCTTCCATGAACACCACCGTCGTCGTCATCAGCGCGGAGAGCCCCACCAGCCGGCACTTCTCCCGGCGCGCGACTTCGAGGATGCGCTCCGGCGGAACGTCGCGCCCGAGGTCGATCACCTTGAAGCCGTAGTTCTCCAGGAGCGCCCGCACGATGTTCTTTCCGATGTCGTGGATGTCGCCCTTCACCGTCGCGATGACGATCGGCCCCTTCGCCGCAGCGCCGCCGCCGGACCTGGCGAGCTCCGCGCGGATGACGTCGAACGCCGCGCCCGCCGCATCGGCCGCCATCAGGAGCTGCGGAAGGAACACCCGCTTCTCCTCGAAGCCCCTGCCGACCTCCTCGAGCGCCGGGACGATGCCGCCGTCGATGACCTCGACCGGCTGCCTGCCCGCGGCAATTTCGGCTTTCGCCGCGTCGGCGGCATCTGACTTCAGTCCGCGCCTGATCGCCGCCGCGAGGGGGCTAGGGCCTTTAGGGTCGAATAGGGTCGAATTAGAGTCTTTAGGGTTTCTGTTTGCCCCTGCTCCGGCACTACCCGACTCCAAGCCGGCACTACCCGACCCTGCTCCGGCACTACCCGACCCTGCTGCTGTCACCTGCGACGCGTGACCGATCCACTCCTCGCAGGAGCGGTCGCGGCCGGTGAGGGCGCGATACGCGCGATAGGCCGTCATCATCTCCGCCGACAGCGGATTGACAATCGCGGCCGAAAGCCCCGCGCCCATCGCCAGGGTATAGAACGTCGCATTGAGCTGCGGACGCGCGGGGAGTCCGAAGGAGATGTTGGAGACGCCGAGAATAGTCCGGCAGCCGAGTTCCGCGCGGATGCGGCGGATGGTCTCAAGCGCCACGTTCGCGCTCGTAGAGTCCGCGCTCACCGCGAGCGACAGCGCGTCGAAGACGAAATCGGCGGGCCTGAGCCCGAACTCGGCGCCGCGCGCGAGTATCCGCCGGGCGATCGCCATGCGTTCCTCCGCAGTCGGGGGAATTCCGTTCTCGTCCAGCGTCAGCGCGACGAGCACGCCGCCATACTTCGCGACGAGAGGCAGCACGGCGGACATCGACTCCTCCTTGCCGTTCACGGAATTGACGAGCGCCTTGCCGTTGTAGTGGCGAAGCGCGCGGTCGAGAGCGACGGGATCGGACGTGTCGATCTGGAGCGGAAGGTCCGTCACGCCCTGCACGGCGGCGACGGTGCGCTCCAGGACGGACGGCTCGTCGAGTCCGGGCACGCCCACGTTGACGTCCAGTACGGCAGCACCGGCCTCCGCCTGCGCAACCGCCTCGCGAAGCACATACGCGGTGTCCCCTTCAGTCAACGCCTGCTTCAGCCGCTTCTTGCCCGTAGGATTTATCCGCTCGCCGATGACCAGCGTGTCGTCGAACGGAATCTCAAGCGCATGGGTGCCGGAGGAGATGACGGTGCGTGGCGAGGGGCGGGATGTGCGGGGTGCGCAGCGCACGGTGCGAAGCGCGCCCGATACCGCGGCGATATGCGCGGGGGTGGTGCCGCAGCATCCGCCGACTATGCACGCTCCGGCGCTGACGAGTCCGGCGATGTCCTTCGTGAACTCCTCCGG
>JAFONM010000003.1 GCA_017418445.1 Kiritimatiellia bacterium | reverse complement strand
CCGGAGTCCGGAACCTCGGCGTTCGGGTCCTTCTGTCCGTCCCACTGCTGGTTGGGGTCGCGCTGGCCGTCGTCCATGCCGGAGTCCGGAACCTCGGCGTTCGGGTCCTTCTGTCCGTCCCACTGCTGGTTGGGGTCGCGCTGGCCGTCGTCCATGCCGGAGTCCGGGACCTCGGCGTTCGGGTCCTTCTGTCCGTCCCAGTTCTCGGGATTGCCCTCGGCGTTCTGCGCGGCCTCCGCGGCCTCCTGCGCGGCCTGCTCGGCGGCTTCGGTCGCGGCCTGCATGTCGGACTGCGCGTCCCTGTAGTCGGAGACGTCGCCCTGCATCGCCTCCGACTGCTGGTCGAGGCTGGACATCGTCTCGTCGAGCTTCTCGCCCGTCCTGTCGAGGTTCTCCTTGACCTGGTCCATGTTCTCGTTTGCGGACTCCTGGTTGCCGTCCTTGAGGGCGTCGGCCGCCTCCTTCGCGTCCTTCGCGGCATCCTGGGCGCTCTGGGACGCCTCCCTGGCGTTCTCGGAGGCCTCCTTGCCGGCCTTCTCGGCGTTCTCGGGCGAATCGGCGTTCTCGGCGTTCCGGGCGTTCTTCCTGTCGAATTCGTCGGACATCTTGTCGGCTTCCTTGGCGAGCTTGTCGATGTCCTCGGCGATGCGGTCCTCGAGTTCAGCGAGGCGGTCCTCGGCGGAGGTCTCGGACGGCATCGATTTCGTCTTCTCGCGGAGGTCCTTCTCGGCCTCGGCCTTCGCCTCCGGGTCGTCGCCCTTGAGCGCGGCGGCGTCCTTCTGGAGTTCCTCCTGCTGCTTCTTGAGGTCCTCGCCCTTCTCCTTCAACGCGGAGACCTGGTCCTTCTCCTTCTGGAGCGGATCCTTGAGCTTGTCCTCGAACTCCTTGTTGAACTCGTCGAGGAGCGCCTTCTGCATCTTTGCGAACTGCTCGGGGTCGATCTCGCCCTTCTCGGCCATCTCGGCGAGCGCCTTCTCGCGGGCGGCGAGCTCGGCGAGCTTCTGGAGGTCCTTCGCGTCCTCCGCGGCCTTGTCGAAGTCCTTCTGCGCCTTGGTGAGCGCGTCGATCGTCTCCTGGATCTTCTTCTCGAGCTCTTCGGTCTTCGCGGCCTTCTCCTTGTCGTCGCCCTGCAGGAGGTAGATGTCCTCGCAGAAGCGGCGCGTCGGGACCAGGTAGTCGTCGAGCGCCTTCTCCAGTATGTCGCCGCCCGCTGTGAGCATCGTGCTGTCGAGCTCCTTCACGAGGTCGCCGAGCATCTTCTCGCCCTCGAGGAGGTCCTTCTTCGCGGCGTCGAGGGATTCAAAGCCCTTGTTGTGCATTCCCGCGTTGGTATCGCCGAGTCCGAAGCCCCTGATGGCGACGCCGGCGTCCTTCTTCGCGGCCGTGAGCTTCTTGACGACCTCGGTGACGGTGAGATTCGCGTTCTTGATCTGCTCCGAGAGGGCCTTGCCGGCGAGCGATGTCGCGTCCTGCGCGATGCGGACGGACATGTCCTCGGAATAGGAGACGTGGGGTCCGCCCAGCTCCTCGGGATAGTTGTCGGCGGCGGCGAGGCGGAAGCGCACCGCGCGGCGCTTGTCGAGGTTGAACTTCGAGAGCTCGATCGTGCCGGCGCCGGTCCAGACGCGGCGCTCGGTCTCGGCTGGCTCGAGGGACATCGCCTCCTCGTACTGTCCGTTCTCGCCGGTGATCTCGACGCGGACGCAGGAGAAGCCGAAGTCGTCCGTAATCCTGTACTCGAACGGAATCGCGCCGAACGTAGGAAGCTCCATCGCGAGCGTCTTCGGAGCGAGGAGCTTTATCTCTGGAGCGGCGTCCTTGACGACCTCGATGGAGGCGAACTCGACCTGGTTGGAGAAGCCGTAGTCGTCCGAGAGCTGGATTCCCCACTGTCCCCTCATGTCCTCGAGGTCGAACTTGAACGTGAAGCGTCCGTCGCCCTCGGACGACGGCTCGATCGCCCTGTCGCCGGGGAGGAGGAGCTCTTCCCTGAGGTCCGTCCTGTTGGGTTCCGCGGAAATCTCGATCTTCGTCCCCGCGACGGTGGAGATCGGGGCGGGCTTCTGCTCCCTGACGACTTCCGGCTCGCGCTTCGTGTATGCGGGATACCGGAGCTTCACCTCGAGATTGGTGTACGCTGGCGCAGCGAGGGCCTTGACCTTGAACTCGCGCGTGAGGGCGCTCCCGCAGTGGACGCGGTAGGCGAAGGACTTCTGGACGAGCGGATAGCTGAACGAGTAGTAGGTCGGACCGCCCCCGCCCTCCGCGGAGGTCTGGGTCATGCGCTCCGCGGTCTCGCTCCTCGACTCCATGCCGCGCGTCCTCACGTACGCACGGGACGGATAGCCGGACTCCACGGCGAGCTGCACGGTGAACGGGGTGCCCTGCAGGATCACGGCGTCGCCGGGCGTGACCTTGAGGGCGTCCGCATAGACGTTGTCCACCTCTGCGGTCGGGATGACGGCGCGGATTATGAGTCGCGACATCGCGCGCGGGAACGCGAGGACGAGGAGCGCGACGATCGATATGGCTATGAGCGCCGCGAGGAAGCGAGGCTTGACGGTGCGGGCGGAGAAGTCCTTCCTGACCGAGACCTTCCTGACGTCGGTGACGGCGTCCTGCGCGAGGACCTCCATGAGGCGGGCGGACGCCTTGAGCTCCTGTCCCATGCCGAGGAGTTCGACGACAGACGAGAGGCGCTCCTCGAGCTCGGGATGGTTCGCCTCGACGAGAGCCGCGATGCGGGCGGGGGTCAGCGGAATCGAAAGCGGCTGGACGATGGTCCGCCAGGCGGTGACGACGGTTGCCGCGACGACCGCGAGCCAGAGCCCCCAATGGACGAACGGGGAGAAGATGACGACCATCGCGTCGACGGCCATGACGATGAGTATCGCCACCGTGAAGACGGCGATCGTCGCGCAGAGTCCGCGGACGAGGACGATGCGCCTGACGCGGCGGGCGGCCGCCTTGAGCTTCGAGGATATCTCCTTCGGCAGCTGCGCGTACGTGGCGGAGGGGATCCGCTCGGAGATGAGCTGCGGACGCGTTCTGTTGAAAAGTCTGGACAGGAATTTCATCTGCAACCTCCTACGCGAGCTTGGCGCGCTTCCTTATTATCCACTCCGCGGTAAGGAGCCCCATCAGCAATATGAACAGCGGCGGCATGCACCAGAGCTGGTACTCGGTGCGGTCCCTCATCGTCTTGTTGCCGGCACCGAAGTCGTCGGTGAGCCCGGTCCATTCCGTCGGCGTCATCACGCGTCCCTTCGTCGCCTTCGCCATCCTCGTCGGGGCGTCGCGGCTCGCGGTGATGTTGACGGTCTCGACGGGCTGCTTCGCCATGACGATGACGAAGCGGGTCTTGAGGTGGCGCGGGAAGTTGTGGCCGATCTTCTCGATCGCGCCCTCGCAGACGAGCTCGACCTGGTAGGCGCCGGGGTCGCCGATTCCCGGAATCTCCCCTTCGTAGAATCCGTTGGAGTCCGGCCTCAATCGGAGCGGATACTCGTTGCGGTGGCCGCCGGTCATGTCCGTGAGGACGACCGTCGGCTCGAGGTCCTGGAGTCCGCCGTAGTTGTAGTCGAGGAACCTCGCGTAGACCTTGATCGGCTCGCCCACGTCGTAGCGGAGCTGGTCCGTGCCGAGGCGGACGAACTCGTTGCCGGTCTGGAGCTTCTCGCCCGCGCCCCAGCGGACGACCTGTCCCCAGAAGCGGTGGTGGCGCGTGTCGCCGACGCGGTACCTGAGGCGCCACATGCGGTCCGTGTTCATCATCAGCACCTTGCCGCGTCCGCACGTCCTCGCGACGACGACGGCGTTGCGGGCCTGCTCGTTGCGGATGTCCTCGAGGCGCTTGACGGCGGCCTCGGGATCCTCCTCGATGGTGGCGGCGATGGACTGCGCGACCGCGGCGTCGCCGGCCTCGGCATCCTTCTTCGAGCGCGCGTAGGCGAGGACCTCCGAGCCCGCCTTCACGCCCTTGATCGGAATGCGCCAGTGGAAGTCAGGGAGCTCGCCCCATATCTCCTCGTTCTCGGAGGAGGACGAGGACTGGGCCATGACGGGATGCCCGCGGCCGGCCGGGGTGAGGGAGAACGTGTACTCCTCCTCGGGCGGAGTGCGGTGTTCCTGTCCGTCGGGATCGTATTCGATGGGCAGCATCGCCCTGAAGTCCGGATTCGTCACCTTGTACGGCATCGACTCGGGTCCGGCGATGACGACGAGAAGCGCGCCGCGCTCCTCGACGCAGTACTTGATCATCCTGACCGTCTCGGCGGAGAGCTGGCTGTCGGAGAGGTCGCCGATGATGATGAGGTCGAACTTGCGCCATTCCTCGGACTCCTGCGGGAACGCGCCGGACTCGGAGTCGCCGAACTCGCGGCTCGCGGACGCGGCGGGAAGCGGATCGAGGTGGACGCCGTCCGGAAGAGTGCAGGTGTCGGGCGTGATGAGGTAGTCCTGGAGGTGCACCGACTTGTCGCGCCCGTAGAAGAGGTTCCTGAGGTAGCGGAACTCCCAGCGCGGACGGTTGTCGACGAGAAGGACGTTCGTGCGGTCGTCGGAGACGGAGACCGAGACCTCCCACCTGTTGTTGTCCTCGAAGAGCTCGTTGTCGAGGAGCCTGAGGTCGACGGTGTACTTGTAAATTCCGCGCTTCTCCGGCTCGTGCTTGAAGCGGACCTCCTCCTGCCAGTCGTCGGAGGTTATGTCGAGGACCTTCGAGTCTATCTTCTCCTCGCCCGCCATGAGCGTCACCTCGGCCTGCCTGCCGCTGGCCATCGTCGCCGCGACGTTGACGGTGAAGCGGACCTTGTCGCCGACGAAGATCGATTCGGGGGCCTGCACCGCGGCGATCGCGAGGTCGAACGGAGGAGTCGTGCCGCCGACGATGACGGACGATATGGACACGCCCATCGAGCCGAGCTTGCGCGCCACGGACTCGACGCCCGCGTCGCCGGTGTGGCGTCCGTCCGTGAAGAATATGACGGACGAGATCTCCTCGGTCGGAATCTCCCTCATCACCGTTTCGAGTGCGCGCGTCATGTCGGTCGCGGAGCGGAACTGTATGTCGCGCGGGGAGAGGGCCGCCTCGAACCGCTCGGAGTGCTCGCGCTCGTCTAGGAGCGATCCGTCCTGCATCGCGCCGTGACCGAATCTGAAGACGTCCACGTCATAGCGATCCGAAAGCTTCTTCAGTATCGCATCTTCCCCGCCGTGGTTCATCAGGGCGCGGACGATCTTCGCGCGCGGAACCTCGGTCGCCGCGATCACCTCGTCGCGGTCCTTCTTCGAGAGGGCGTCGTACCACGCGAGCGCCTGGAGGTCCTGGGCCTTCAGCATCGCCGGACGCGCCTCCGCGAGCGCGTCGGAAGCCTCCTTCGCCGCGGCGCCGGATCCCGCCGCGTCCCCGGCGGCGACGGTGCCGGCGAGCCTCTTCATGACGGGGACGAGCTTCGACTTGAGGTGGCTGTCGAGGCGCCCGAGCTCCGCGATGTAGTCCTTGCGCGACTGGGAGAGCTTCGGGACGGACCTGTCGAGCTCCGCCGCGAGGTCCGAGACGAGCTTCGCGCCCGCCTCCATCGCGTCCTTCGGCATGTCCTTGCCGCCGACGGAGGCGAGCTCGCGGACGGTCTCGATCTCGCCGGCGAGGGAATCCGCGCGCGCGACGAGGTCGCAGAAGTCCCTCGCGGGCGGCTTGGCCGTCCCGGTCCTGCCCAGGGCGACGGCCGCGTCGACGCGCTCCGCGTCGGTCCACTGCCTGTCGACGAAGTGCATGGAGGCGGAGTCGTCCGCGAGGACGATCACGCGGCTTCTCACGGTGCGCTTCGACTCGCCGATGAGGACCGGCTGCATGATCATGAAGAAGAGGATCGCGATCGCGGCGAGCCTGAGGGCGACGATGGCGCGTCCGTGCTTCCTGGGGACGCGCTCCTTCTCGTGCTCGTATATGGCCGCGACGGACTCGAGCGCCGCCGCCGCGACAATCGCGGAGAAGAAGAGGGACCAGCTCGTCGCGAGGAAGAGGAACCTCGCGGAGGCCTGGAGGACGAGCCACGAGGAGATGATGCCGATCGGCATCACGAGGAGGACGCGGTAGGCGGCCCTCAACCTGCGGAGGAAGCGCTTGACGAGATAGTGCGCAGCGATCCACGCGCCTGTCGACGCGAGGGCGAGCCCGACGAGGACCGCGGTCGGCATGACCATCGGCAGCAGATCGGTTCTCACTAGGTTCTGGTCCATCTATCCTCCCGCTCCTTCCTTTGCGTTGAGGGCGGCCACGGAGCGCTTGAAGGCCTCCGAGGCCTGGAGCTTGTCGTTCCTGAAATCGACCTGGATGTTCTCCCCCGTACGGCGGCTTATCGCGATCCAGCGGGCGAGGACGACCTCGAGGATGAGGAAGATGAACGCGGCCATCGCGAGTGTGCGCCAGATCTCCTTGCCGAAGGACTCGCCGCCGATCGCCTTGACGACGTCCTCCTCCTTGGTCGCGGTGGAGATCTGGACGTACCTGCCGAGCTCGTCTATCTGCTCGGTCGTCACGGCCTCCATGCGCGACTCCTCCACGCCGGCGACGACGCTGAGGACGATCGTCTCGTCGGGAGTCATGACTCCGCCGAGGTCCTCCCTGAGGAAGTCGGGAATCTCGGCGACCGTATACATTCCCGGCATCACGCTCTGCGAGATGTGCAGGAACACGCCGTCCTCCTTCTGGACGATCTCGCCGTAGAACGGCTCGCCGTGCGGATCCTTTATCTCGACGACGGTGCCGCTGTCGCTGCCGAAGGTCGAGAACGCGGACGAGGGAACGGTCTCCTTCTTCCCGTCAGGCGTAGTCCACATGAGCACCGCGATGGCGGCGCCCCAGTCCTCCTCGAAAGACGCGTTGAACGAATACCTCCTGCCCTCCTCGAGCTCGAACCTCTTGCCGGAACGTCCGTCGATCTGGAACCTGAACCGGTCGTCCTGATGGAAGTCGAACGTGTAGTAGCCGGTCTTGGGAGCCTGGATGGATCCGCGCCACTTCACGCTGAAGTTGTCCCCGGGGAAGTTCTTCATGGGGGCGGCGCCCCTCCACCAGAAGTCGATGCGGGGATCCTTCCTGACCACGGGCTTGCCGGCGTAGTTCGGTTTCGGGTAGTAGTAGCCCATGAGCCCCTGCTCGTCCGCGGTCTCGTTCGAGCTCGCGGCGCTGGGCGCGAGGAGGACGGTGACGCCGTCCGACGGCGCGATGTCGAGGCGCACGGAGACGGGTCGCGCGAGGCGGTAGGCGAGCTCGTGCATGAGCGGGACGAATCCGCTCTTCGCGACGATTCCGGAATCGAGGTCGAAGGTGATCGCGGAGAGGCACACGGTGCCGCGTCCGAGCGCGCGCATCGCGAGGAACGGCTGGCCCGTGGAGAAGCGCGCTATCACGTCCGCCCCGCCGGAGATGCCCTCCTTCAGCTCGACGAAGCTCGGCGGCGCGAGTCCGCCGAGGTCGGTTCCGGTGCGGAACTTGCGTATCGCGTCGCCGGTGAAGGTGGCGGTGTCGAGTTCCGCGAACGTCTTCGCCTTCGGATCCTCCCCGTCCTCGGCTCCCGCCTCCGCCGGAGGCACGTTCACGACGGTCTTGCCGAGCGCGAGCGGGAGGACGTTCTCGTTGCCGAGCTTCCAGGAGTTGAAGAGGTCGCGGTCGGTGCGCGGACCCGGCATGACGAAGAGTCCGCCGCCGTGCTCGACATACGTCGCGAGCCTGGCCATCAGGTTCTCGGGGAGCCTCTCGACGTTCATGAGGATGACGGCCGCGAAGCCTCCGAACCCGGTGCGGCGTCCGGCGACCGTTATGTCCTCGACCTTCGTGTCGAGGAGGTAGCCCTTCTCGACCTCGCCCTCGCCGGCGGGCTGCCGCCTGGCGGAGCCGCCGCCGGACACGAGGTGCTCGAACTCGGGGCGGAGCGCGAGGGAGACGTAGGTCGACCCGCGGCGGAAGATGTCCGCCGAGGACTCGCCGTCGACGACGAGGACCTTGAGGGACTTCATGACGGGAAGGACGTAGCGGTAGGTGTCGTCGACGGGGAGGTCGTCCTCGGCCGCGACGTGTGCGGTGATGATGGTTCCGCCAGGATGCTTGAAGCGGTACGGGAAGCTGAACGTCTGGCTCTCGCCGGGGTCGAGCTGGTGGAGGTTGCGGGCGTTCCTGACGTCCGCGCCGATCTTGAGCGTCACCTCCGAGGGCGTCACGGCCTCGGTTCCGGCGTTGACGACGGTGACGTCGATCTTCGCCTCGCGGTCCGTGCCGACGACGTCGCGCGAGGGGCGGACCTCCGCGATCGCGAGGTTGCGGATGGATGTCGGGAGCGGGAGGGTGCGCCAGACGAGGATCGGGCTCGTCTTGAGCTGCGCGAAGACGCGGCGGATCGCGCTCCAGCGCTCGAGGTTGTCGAGGTGCCAGCCGACGGTCTGTCCGTCGCCGACGATGACGATCTGCTTGACGGCGTTGTGTCCCTGCGCGAGCGTCACGGCGGCGGCCGTGAGGTTCGGGGATATCTGCATCGTGCCGTTCGCGGGCGTTAGGCGGTCGAGAGTGTTGAGGAGGATTCGCCTGTCGGCGATCGGGACGGGGTTCATCACCTGCGGGACGGGTCCGCCGAGGACGATCGAGAACGCGGTTCCGCGGGGAGCCTGCTCGATGTACCTGCGAGCCTCGTCGAGTCCGCGCTCGAAGTTGGACTTGCCGTCGTTCACCATCGACATGGAGGCCGAGCCGTCCACGATTATCGCGACGTCCTTGGAGGCGCCGGAGCCGAAGCGCCTGAGGTTGAGCTGGCGTTCGAAGATGATCGCCGCAAGCACGAGGGCGAAGAGCGCGATGCCGGCGGCCATCGCGAGCCAGCGCCACAGCGGATAGCGCCAGAGCGCGAAGGAGACTCCGAAGAGGATGATTGAGAGAATCAGCACCGGCATCACGATCGCCCACGGAACCGGCGAGTCGGGACGGATGAACGGACGCGCGAACGCGAGGGCCGCGAGGGCCGGTATGAGGCAGCGGCACGCGAGGAGCAGGATGTCCTCGAGAAGCACCTTCCTGCGGCGGCGCTTCATCGTGAGGTCGAGGAAGAGCCACGCGCCCCAGTGGACTATCGAGGCGTTCTTGCGGGTAAGGAGCTGGATGATGACGGGGATCGCCACCGCGAGGAGTCCGGATATCATCAGGAAGTTTACGAACTGCATTTCGCGGCTCCCTCATGCTCCTCCCGAGCGGCGGCGGCTCAGGTATTCGGTAAGCACCGTGTCGAACGGCGTCTTCGTGTTTATCGGCACGTAGTCGGCGTTCATCTTCCTCACGCCGTCGCCGATCTTCTTGAGAAACCTGTTGACCTGGTCGAGGTAGCCCGCGCGGATGGACTTCGCGTCGAGGAGGAGCTCGGCCGGGGACTCCAGGTCCCTGAAGTGCATGTGCCCGTCGAAGTCGAAGTGAAGCTCCTCCTCCGCCATCGTGTGGAGGACGACTATCTCGTGCCTGCGATAGTTGAAGTGGTGGAGCGACTTGAGCAGCGCGTCCACGTTCGCGTCGAAGAGGTCCGAAATGATGACGACGAGTCCGCGGGACGGGATGCGCTCGGCGATCTCGTCGAAGACGGGAGCGGGGGCGGTGTCCCCGCCGCACTCGGTCGTGTCCATGAACTCGAGGATGTGCCGGACCTGCGAGGCCTGGGACTTCGCGGGGAGGTACTTCCTCATCTTCGTGTCGAAGAGGACGAGTCCGACCGCGTCCTGCTGTCCTGCGAGCATGTAGGTGAGCCCCGCCGCGAGGTAGCGCGCGTAGTCGTACTTCGAGAGGCGCCGTCCGTCGACCTCCGCGGCGCAGTCGCCCGCGTAGGCCATGGAGCCGGAGCAGTCGACGAGGATCGTGGCGCGGAGGTTCGTCTCCTCCTCGTACTGGCGGATGTAGAGACGGTCCTTCCTCGCGAGCACCTTCCAGTCGAGGTTCCTGAGATCGTCCCCCGGTACGTACTGGCGGTGTTCGGCGAACTCGACGGAGAAGCCCTTCTTGGGACTTCTGTGCTTGCCGGAGATGAAGCCCGACTTCATGGTGCGCCCGAAGAATTCGCAACGGGCGATGGTCGCCGTCGTCTTCGGCGGCAGCCATTTCATGTACGCGGGCTGATTTTCCATTCCGGCCATCGGAATCGGTCAGGTCAGATGTCGAGTCCGACGTCGGGCTTGAGGGCCTTGAGGAGCATGTTCACGATGTCGTCCGAGGAGACGCCGGCGGCCTCGGCCGCGAAGGTCGTGATGACGCGGTGGCGGAGGACCGGCATCGCGACCGCGGAGACGTCGCCCATCGTGGTGTGGTGGCGTCCGTGGAGGATCGCGCGGGCCTTCGCCGCGGTGATGAGGGAGATGCCGGCGCGCGGACCCGCGCCCCAGCCGACGAGCTCCTTGACGAAGTCCGGCGCGTCCGGTTCCTTCGGACGGGTGGCGCGCGCGAGGTTGCAGGCGTACTCGATGACGTGCGGCGCGACGGGGACGCGCTTGACGACGTCCTGGAGCTTGATGACAGTCTCGCCGTCGAGGATCTTCTCGAGCTTCGTCTTCGTGCCGGACGTGACGTTGCGGATGATCGTCATCTCGTCGTCGTGCTGCGGATAGTGGACGATGATGTTGAAGAGGAAGCGGTCCATCTGCGCTTCCGGCAGGGGGTACGTGCCTTCCTGTTCGATCGGGTTCTGGGTCGCGAGGACGAAGAACGGCTCGGGGAGGTCGTACGTGTGGGAGCCGACTGTGATGTGGTGCTCCTGCATGGCCTCGAGGAGGGCCGCCTGGGTCTTCGGCGGGGTACGGTTGATCTCGTCGGCGAGAAGCATGTTCGTGAAGACAGGGCCCTCGACGAAGCGGAACTTTCTCGCACCGGACGCCTTGTCTTCCTCGAGCACGTCCGTGCCGGTGATGTCCGAAGGCATCAGGTCGGGGGTGAACTGGACGCGCTTGAACCTGAGGTCGAGGACCTTCGAGAGCGTCGCGATGAGGAGTGTCTTGGCGAGACCGGGGACGCCCATGAGGAGCGCGTGGCCGCGGGCGAACACGGCGGTGAGGACTTCCTCGATGACGGGCATCTGGCCGATGACGACCTTCGAGAGCTGCTCCTTGGCGGCGGAGTACTTCTCGTTGAGGAGCCTGATGAGCGCGACGTCGTCCGCGGACATCTCCGGCGGAGGAGTGTTGTCGATGTGGAGGGCGGGGGCGGTCCAGGTGGACTTCCTCTCCGAGACCTTCGCGCCTGCGGCGCCCTTCTTCCCGGGGGCGGCCTTGACGGCGGGCTTCGCGGCGGGAGCGGCGGGGGCGGCCGGGGCGGCGGGTTTCGCGGCCTGCGCGGGCGCCGCCTGGCGCTGCTGCTGTGCGGGCGCGGCGGCCGCGGGTTTCGCCGCGGGCGCGGAGCAGACGAAGTCCGCGAGGATGTCGCCCATCTTGATCTTGTCGCCGTTCGAGACGAGGACGGCCTGCGGGGCGGGCGGTATCTGGGTCCCGTTCACGAACGTCCCGTTGGTGCTGCCGAGGTCCTGCAGGACCCACTGTCCGTTCTGCGGAATGTAGCGGCAGTGGTTGCCTGAAATGCTCGGATCGTTGATCTGCAGGTCGTTGCCCTCGGCGCTCCGGCCAAGAGTCATACCGGTCTCGGGAATCTGCACCTCGCTTACCTGCGCGCCGATCCTCAAAAGAAGTTTAGCGGACATCGTATACCCTCCCTCGTTGTTCTACCATGTTTTATTTTCCTACCGTCGTTGCCATACCCCGGCCGTTCCGGATATTATACTCTTTTCCCGGCTCCGCGTCACCCGAAGAATGCCTTGTAGAGCGCACGGACGGCCATGTCGCGGTCCTTCCTGCGGATTGCGAGCATAAAGCTCACTTCGCTCGAGCCCTGGTTGACCATCGACATCGAGATTCCCTCCGAGGCGAGCGCGAGGCAGGCCTTGGCGAGCATGCCGGGAGTGTAGCACATGCCCTCGCCCACCACCATGAGGATGGTGATGTCGCGCTCGACGGCGACGAAGTCGGGCTGGAGTCCGTTCTTGATCGCCTGGACGACCTTGCGCTCCTTCTCCTTGGGAAGGAACTTGCCCTTCACGACGACGCACTGCGAGTCGACGCCGGAAGGCGTGTGCTCGTAGGGGATGCCCTCCTCCTCGAGGATCTGCAGGAGGCGGCGGCCGAAGCCGACCTCGCGGTTCATCAGATACTTCTCGACGATGATGTTGCAGAAGTCGTCCGCGCTCGCGATTCCGACGACCGTGCCGGGCACCACGCGGCGGGACTGCTGGATCATCGTCCCGGGCTCGCCCGGATGGTTCGTGTTGCGGATGTTGATCGGGATCCTCGCCTTGACGGCGGGGACGACGGCGTCGTCCGCGAAGACTCCGAAGCCCGCGTAGGCGAGCTCGCGCATCTCGCGGTAGGTCATCGTGGGGATGCCCTCGGTGACTTCGGGGACGATACGCGGGTCAACGGGAAAGACCGAGTCGACGTCCGTGAAGTTCTCGTAGACGTCCGCGCACACGGCCGCCGCGAGGATGGAGCCGGTGATGTCGCTCCCGCCGCGCGGGAACGTCGCGACCTTCCCCTCCTTCGTGTAGCCGAAGAAACCGGGGTAGATGACGATTCCGTCGAAGTTCGAGAACGCCCTCGAGAGGGTCGCGTAGCTGCACGGATCGAGCACCGCGTCGCCGAACTGTCCCGCAAGGACCATCCCGGTGTCCTTCGGACTCGCGTAGCGCGCCTTCTTGCCGCGGCCGGCGAAGGCGACGGCGACGAGCTTCGCGTTGTTGTCCTCGCCCGCCGCCTTCATGAGGTCCATGAACTCCTCCTTCGCGAGGGAGGAGACCTTCGCGAGGCGGTCCTTGAGGTCCGCCTCGATCTGGCGGACGATGTCGTCCCCGAGCTTCAGCTCGTCCGCGATGGACGCGTAGCGCTCCACGACGGCGCCGAACTGGCGGTCGGTGTTCTCGCCCTTGAGTGCCGTGTCCGCGAGCGCGATGAGGAGGTCCGTCACCTTCGTGTCGCCGGAGTGGCGCTTTCCCGGGGCCGAGACGACGACGATGCGCCGCGAGGGGTCCGCGAGGACTATGTCTATGACCTTGTTGAGCTGGGCCGCGTTGGCGAGCGAGCTTCCGCCGAATTTGCAGACTTTCATTTTGTTACAAGACCCTCAGTGCAACGGGATCGGCGCCGATCACGCCGGACGCCTTTATTTCCGCGAGCGCGGACTCGAGGTCGCGCGTCCTCGCGCCGTGCGTGAGGACGACGACGGGGACGGGCTCCTTGCCGACAGAGCCGGCCTTCTGGGAGGCCGCGTCGAGCGAGACGCCGTGCTCGCCGAGGACGGTCGCGATCTTGCCGAACGCGCCCGGCTTGTCCTCGACGAGGAAGCGGATGTAGAACTTGGAACTTATCTCGCCCGCGGGACGGAGGCCGACCCTGCCCTCGGCGTAGTCCGGCACCCCGCGCTCCCAGCGCGTCTCGCCGTGCGCGAGGTTGCGCGCGATGTCGCCGATGTCGCCGACGACCGTCGAGGCGGTCGGCGCGCGGCCCGCGCCGCGGCCGTAGTACATCGTGTAGTCGCTCATGTCGCCCTTCACCATCACGGCGTTGAAGGCGTCGTTGACGCTCGCGAGCATGTGCGTGAACGGAACGAGCGTCGGGTGGACGCCGACCTCAACCTCGTCGCCCTGGCGGGTGACGGTCGCGAGGAGCTTGATGCGGTAGCCGAAGTCCGCGGCGTACTTGACGTCCTCGCCCGCGAGGTTGCGGATTCCCTCGACCTGCACGCTCTTGACGTCAGGCTGGAAGCCGAAGGCGAGCGCCGCGAGGATGCACGCCTTGTGCGCGGTGTCGAATCCGTCGATGTCGAGGGAGGGGTTCGCCTCGGCGTAGCCGAGCTTCTGGGCGTCCTTGAGGACGACGTCGAAGGGAAGTCCCTCGTTCTCCATCCTGGTGAGGATGTAGTTGCAGGTTCCGTTGAGAATGCCGTGTATCGACTCGATGGCGTTGCCCGCGAGGCCCTCGCGGAGGACGCGGATGATCGGGATTCCGCCGCCGACCGCCGCCCCGAAGTAGATGTCGACTCCGTTGGCCTTCGCGGCATCGAAGATCTCCCTGCCGTATTCGGCGAGAAGCTTCTTGTTCGCGGTGACGACGCACTTCCCGGCGTTGAGGGCGTCGAGCACGAACTTCTTCGCGATGCCAGTGCCGCCGATCGTCTCGACGACGATCTGGATTCCCCTGTCCGCCACGACCGACGCGGCGTCCGTCGTGAGAATGCCCGCGGGAACCGCTATGCCGCGGTCCGTCGTAATGTCGAGATCCGCTATCTTCTTCAGCTCGATGTCCACGCCCAGGCGCTTCGCCATGACGTCTCGATGCCTCAGGAGCCCGTCCGCGACACCCGCGCCGACGGTCCCGAAGCCGAGTATGCCTACTCCAACTTCCTTCATCTATCTTCTCCTATCTGCTATGACAGAATTGTAGTATTTTACTATTTTCGTGCCCCGGCCGTCAATGAAGAAGGTTGGGGAGAGGCGGTCAGCGGCCGGAGCTGCGGAAGCAGATGCGGTTGATGATCTGGGTGAAGTTCTCGCGGCCGCGGAGGATCTCGATCGCTATGCGCAGGTAGAGGCACTTCACGGGCGCGTTCTCGAATCGCGGGAAGCGCACGGCGTCCTTCTCGGTCGTGACGAGCGCGTCCGCGCCCATGTCCGCCGTGCGGTTCAGGGCGTAGAGTATCTCCGACGGATGGTAGCGATGGTGGTCCGCGTAGCGCTCGCACCAGACGACCTTCGAGCCGAGGTGCCTGAGAGAGTTCTCGAAGCCCTTCGGCGAGGCGATGCCGGAAAGCGTGCACAGGGTCTTGCCGCGGAGCCACTCGAGCGGAAACTCCTCGCGGCTCCACACGTCCTTCAGGACCTTCGGAGAATGGTTGCACTCGACGATCTCCGCCGTCCTGTTGTACCTGCGTATCTCCTCTATCACCTCCGAGGTGTCGCCGCGGCACTTGGTGAGGAAGATTATGTCCGCCCGCTTCAGGTGGCCGACCGGCTCGCGGAGGATTCCGCGCGGGAGCATCCGGCCGTTCCCGAACGGATTCGTCGAGTCGACGAGGACGACCTCTATCGAGTGCTTCAGCTTCTGGTACTGGAATCCGTCGTCGAGGATGAGCGTGTCGCATCCGAGCCTCTTTATTGCGTACCGCCCGGCCTTCACCCTGTCGCGGTCCACGACGACGGCGACGCCGGGAAGATTGGACGCGAGCATGTACGGCTCGTCGCCGCCGACCTCAGAGTCGAGCAGAACGTGCCGGCCGTCCGACACGACGAGCGGCTTCTCGATCACCTGCATGAACATGCGCTGCCACCACGGAGCCTCCTTGCGGCGGTATCCGCGCGAGAGGATGGCGACCTTGCGTCCCTCTCCGGCCAGCGTCCGCGCGAAAATCTCGGTGACGGGAGTCTTGCCGGTTCCGCCGGCGGTTACGTTGCCGATGGAGATTACCTGGATTCCCAGCGGATAGCGGCGGAGAAGCCCCGTCCTGTAGAAGAAGTACCGGACCGCCACGGCCGCGGAGAACAGACAGCCGAAGACGGAGAGGATGCCGAGGAGGATGCGGATGCCGAAAGGCTGTTTCTGGTCTGCACCCTTCTCCTGGATGAGCCTGACGAGATAGCTCTCGAGCCGCTCAATCCTGTTGGGCCTCGCCTTTCTGACCGCCTCCATCGCCTCAGTCGCCGAACATGGTGCCCATGGAGGGTCCAAACGCACGGAGGTAGACGCCGAAGCTTGCGCGCCAGTCGTCGTCGTGCTCGGAACCGTCTATGCGCCGATAGTCGTTCTCGTAGGAAAGCGAGAAGCGGAACCCGAGGCAGTCCGTCCGGATGTCGAACCAGGAGCCGATCTCGTCGAGCTCGTTCTCGCGGAAGTCCCAGCGGACGAACGGCCCCCACGCGAAGGCGTCGCACACCTCGTGCTCGAAGCCGACCTGGAGGTAGGAGAACTTCGCCCAGTTGAAGTCCTCGTTGCGCATCTGCGCGGGATCGTACGGCGTCGACGAGTAGTCCCACCAGCGCTGGTCGCGCGCCGAATACGATATCTCGTACCTGAACGAATCCGCAAGGCGATGCGAGAAGGCGACGTCCGCGTATGCGAGCGTGTCGTTCTCCCCGTCCCACTCCGCACGGGACATCAGGGAGGATTCCTTCGTCGCGAACCAGCGCGCGCGGACCCCGGGGTTCGCCGTCACCCTGCCGTCGCGACCGTAGTTCGGATTCTCCTGGTCGCGCGAGAGGCGATGGTAGCGGCCGCCGTCGGTCCACGAGGTGTCGTTGAACTGCACCGCGGCGTAGAAGTCGAAGTCGAAGACCGTGCGGAGGCGTCCCTTCTCGTCCGCCTTCCTGAAGGCGTTGCGCAGCCCGGGCGTCATGCCGTACCAGGTGTACGGAAGGTTGCGGCTCCTGCCCGCGAACTGGTCGAGCCAGTCGGCCGAGCCGTCCGTCGAGTCGAACACGTAGGCGCGGGCGTCGCGGCGGAGTCCCGAGTACTGCGCCTCCTGCGCGAGGACGTCGAGATAGGGCTCGAGGACGTGCTGCCAGCGCTCCTCCCCGCCGAGCCACGCGACGCCGCGCGCGGCGAAGGTGACGCCGCCCTCGACGATGGACCTGAGGACCGGATCGTCCATCGAGCGGGCGCGGTGCGCGCCGTCGAGGACCTCGGCGCCGGAATCGGACCACCAGGTTCCGCGGACCCCGACCCTCGGTGCGACCGAGACGACGTCCGCGACGCGGAACGGCGCCGTCAGCCTGTGGTAGGAATCCGCCCTGAAGACCTGGTAGCTCGCCCATTCGCCTGGATCGTAGCGGAACGGCAGGGACGTGCGCTTGTCGCCGTGCTTGGCGTATTCGCGGTCGAGCCAGCCGAGGGTCGTGCGCGACTCGTAGTTCAGCGGAAGCGAGAAGACGGGCTGGGGCTGGACGTCGAACCAGGCCTCGGGCATGCGCGCGACGCCGCCGTAGATGTCGTTGAGCGGACCCGAGACGCCGATTCCGCCGACGACGTACTTCTCGGCGTGCTCCCACGCAAGCTCGTTGCGGTCGGCGTCCGGATAGCGGTTGCCTACGCCGAACAGCCCGTCCCTGAGGAAGTCGCGCTTGAAGTGCGAGTCGCTCATATAGGCGCCGGAAAGCCGGACGACATCGCGCTCGGTCGGCTCCCACTTGTGCTCGAGCGAGAACGCATAGCGATCGCGGTCCACCTCCGTGCCCCAGTTGCGGTAGCGATGGCGCGAATTCCATCCGCGGTCGTAGCGGTCCGCATCCTCGTCCCACGCGTAGTAGGCCTTGAACTTGCCCCTGCCGAAGTCGCCGAGGTTCCAGCGCACGGACTGCCCGACCGCGACGCCGTTCTTGTAGCGGAGGTCGAACCGCGTCGATCCGCCGAGTCCCCACGCGCCTTCCTCGAAGGATCCCGCGAGCGTGTAGACGTACTTCGTGAGGAGGTACGCGCCCCAGCGGCTCCTGTAGCCGGGGACGACGCGCCAGCCGTAGTCCGTGTTGATCGGCTGCCACCAGTACGGGAACCAGAGGAGCGGGACGCCGTACGAGCCGACGGACATGTTGCGTCCGACGACCTCATTGGCGCCGTCTTCCATCGAAACCCTTACGCCGCCGCGCGCGAACCAGTGCTCGTGTCCGGGAGCGTTTGTGCAGGTCGTGACGACTGTGTTCTCGCCGAACTCGTAGACGTCGCCGACCTTCGACGCCCCGGGAGACCTGAGCCTGAACGGACCGAGCGTGGCGGACACGTTGCCCGTCGCGACCATCGCGCCGGTGATGTTGTCCGCCGCCATTCGGTCGGCGGAAAGCTTGAGCAGCAGCGACTCGCCCGCCGACGCCACGGAGACGGCGAGAACGGACAGTGCGGTCAGACAGAGAATGCGCGCTTTCATGATTCCCATATTGTATCAAATTACACGCCGTACGGGCAATACGCGCGCGGAAGCCTCCGCTCCGCCTGCCTGGTCTACGGTTCCGCGGCGGATTTCTCGGGCGCCGCGGCCGGGGTTTCGACCTTTGCAGGCTCCTCGGCCCTGTCCGGAGCCGCCTCCTTCTCGGCGGACTCCGCAGCTTCCTCCCTTGCTTCCTCCTTCTTCTCTTCGGGCGGAGGCTTGGGGAGGAGCTTGTCGACGGAGTAGGACGGCACGACGAAGACCCACTTCTTGCCGTCGAGCTTCATGTAGCGGTCGGAGCCGCCCTTCACGACGTTGCCTATCGTCGCGACGCGGTTCGTGTCGCCCGCGATCGTGACCTTGGCGACGACTCCCGTCGCGAAGCCGAGCTCCTCCTCGGTGAGCGCGGGGTCGGCGAGCTCGCGGAACGAGACGTACGGATCGTCCACGATCTTCGTCTCGAGCCAGTCCTTCGGATCGGGTCCGAATCCGTCGAGCGCGTCTCCGACGAGGACGGTCGTGTCGCCCTTCAGGGCGTAGCGTCCGCGTCCCCACTTCTCGTGCCTGTCGCCGAGCGTCACCTTCGCGAGCTCCGCACCCGCGTCGTCCCTGAGGACGACCTCTGTCTTCTCCCTGAGCTCGCGTCCGCGGACGACCTGTCCGACCTTCGCGTCCTTCAGCCTGAGGAGGTTCTCGCGGATCTTCACGATGTCGGCGGGATAGTCCTGGTAGGTAGAGACGGCCCATCCGTTCGTTCCGGCGACGAGCCTGACCTTTCCGCCGATGTCGACTGACGCGACCTTCGCGAGGTCGAACTCCTCGGCGAGCTTTTCGCCCGCGAGGCGGGACGACGGGGAGGACCTGCTCCCCGACGTGAAGTACGCGGCCGCGCAGAGGACCGCCGCAGCGCCTACGAGAATGCCCAAAGACCTGTTGCTCATCTCACTTCCTCCCTTTCATTCTCCTCGCGCCGCGGAACAATCCGAACAGCACCACAAGAAGCGGCACGAGCGCGATGTTCATCCACTTGATTTCTGTTCCGAGCCTGCGGATGTCCGCGGTGAGGTCCTTCCTGACCTCCTTGAGCTGCTTGCGCGTGTCGGCCGCGGCCTCGCGCGCCTTGACGATCTCCTCCTGCTGCTCGCGGGAGAGGATCATGCGCTCCTCGCCGGACTTCTTGCTCTGGAGCTCGTTGATGCGGGCCTGCGCCTGGCGGAGCTTCTCCTGAAGGTCCGCCTCCTTCTGCTGCCACTTCGCCATCGCGTCCGCCTCGAGCCTGTCGACGACGTCGAACGGGCGCGAGCTGGCGCCGCGGGTCCTGAGTCCGATGAGCTCCTCGCGTCCCGCGAACTGCTCGATGACGTTCGAGAAGAGTCCGAGGTTGTCGCTGACTGGCTGCGCGACGTTGCCGAACGGGGTCCGAAGGACGCGCACCGTGAGCTGGTCCGTCAGGAAGTCAGAGTCGGCGAAGAGCATCACGGCGCCCTTCCCTTCCGAAAGGGCCTTCGAGACGTCGTTCGTCCCGTCGGGTCCCTTCGGATACGCCGTCCTGAACGTTCCTGTGAGGCGGGCGGCGACGATCCTCGACCTGCCGTCGGGCCGGGCCTCCTTCGTGCCGCCGCCCATCATGAGCATGGAGGCCATCGCCTCGGAGGACTTGTCCTCGGACGTCGTGATGATCGGATCGAACACGAGGTCCATGTCCTTCTTCTGGTACGTGAACGCGCCCGCGTAGGCGAAGACCACGTTGTCCATCCCCTCCGCGAGCAGCTCGCCCTTCGCCATGTTGCCGGGCTTGAACGAGAGGACCGCGGGCTCGAGCTCCGCGCCGCCGCGTCCGTTGCCCATCTGCGTCGCGGCCGAGAGGTCGCACGTCACCTTCATGGTGTCGAAGCCGATTCCCCACGCCTCGAAGAGCCTGCCGAGGGTGGACGGCTTCGGACCCATTCCCATCATCATCGCCTGCTGGTTCTGGCTCGCGGCGATCGCCTCGGTGACGCTGAACGGATCGACGCACGCGACGAGACGTCCGCCGCGGAGGACGAACTGGTCGATTGCGTAGAGCGCCTTGTCCGTGAGGCCCTCGGGATGGACCACGACGAGCGTCTTCACGTCGTCGTCGATCGCCTCGGTGTCGGTCTCGACGGTGCGGACGTCGTAGTCCTTGGCAAGCTCCTGGAAGACGATCCAGCCCTGCTGCGGACGCTGGCCCATCATCATCATCTGCCTGTCGGGCTGTCCGCCAACGACGTTGGGGAGGGACGACATGACGCCGACGACCGGACGCTCGGGCCACGCGACGCGCGTCACGAGACGGGTGAGGTCGTATTCGAGCGTGGACTCCGTCCTGGGCGTGAACGCGCCGATCGTCTCCTCGCGGTCGCCGCAGGTCGCGACGAGTCCGAAGTAGATTCCCGAGCCGAACGGATTGACGGTCTGCTGATCGATGCCGTAGCGCTGAGCCCATTCCTCGGCGTCGGAGTCCGGCTCCGGATCGTACTTCTCGAGGACGAGCCTGCCGCCCGAAGCGCGGACGTATTCGTCGAGGAGGTCGCCCACCCTCTTGGCGTACGCCTTGAGGACCTGCGGCATCTCCTCGGCGTCCTCGCTGACGTAGTACTTGAGCGTGACGTCCTTGTCGAGCTGGGCGAGGACCGCCTTCGATCCGCCGGAGAGCGTGTAGAGCCCCTCGGCGGTGAGGTCCGCGCGCAGCGCGCAGCGTCCGAGCATCGTGACGGCCGCGACGACGATCACCGCGATCGCGGCGAGCGCGACGAGCCCCTTCGAGGCTCCGCGGCGTCCGTCGACCGCGGTCTTCGCGGCGGCTATGAAAAGCGCCGCGATGCCGACGTAGTAGCCGACGTCCGAGATGTCCAGCACTCCGCGCTGGAGCGACATGAAGTGCGTCAGAAGCGAGCATCCCGCGAGCGCGTTGACGACGGCGTTCGGGAATCCCCATGCGGCGAGCGCGCCGACGACCGGATCGAATCCGATTATCAGCAGGAGGAACACCAGCGCGAGGGCGACGACGAATCCGACGACGCTGGAGCGCGACAGCGACGACGCGAAGAGTCCCACGGCCGCCGCGGCCCCTGCGAGCAGCGCCGAGCCGACGTATCCGCAGACGATCGCGCCCCAGTCGGGCGAACCGAGGTAGCCGACGGTGACCGCGACGGGGAAGGTCAGCGCGAGAGCGAGGACGAGGAACGCCCAGGACGCGAGGAACTTCCCGACGAGGACTTCCGTCGTCGTGAGCGGCAGGGTGAGGACGAGCTCGGCGGTGCCGCTGCGGCGCTCGTCGGCCCAGAGTCCCATGGTGGCCGCCGGGACGAGGAGCAGATAGACCCACGGATGCCAGAAGAAGAAGCTTCCGAGGTCCGCCTGCCTCGCTTCGTAGAACTGCGCGATGGCGAACGTGAGGAACCCGGTGAGCACCAGGAAGGCGGTCAGGAACACGTACGCCACGGGGCTGTCGAAATACGCCTTGAACTCGCGCTTGAAAACGCTTATGACGTTCTTCATTTCTCGCCTCCCTTCGTGAGGTTGCGGAACACGATGTCGAGCCTGCCGGAGGGATCCATCGCCTTGAGCCTGGCGGGCGTGCCGTCCGCCTTGATCTCGCCGTCGGCGATTATCAGCGCGCGCGTGCATACGGCGTCGACCTCCTCGAGGATGTGCGTCGAGATCACGATCGCCTTCTCGGCGGACATCTCCTTGATCATCTCGCGGACCGTGTGCTTCTGGTTGGGGTCGAGTCCGTCCGTCGGCTCGTCCATGATCAGGACCGCCGGATCGTGTATGATCGCCTGCGCGAAGCAGGTTCTCTGCCGGTAGCCCTTCGACAGCGTTTCGATCGTCTTCTTCGCGACCGGCTCGAGATGCGCCTTCGCGATGACGGCGTCGACGCGCTCCTTCGCGGCCCTGCCGCGGAATCCGCGGATCTCGGCCATGAACTCGAGGAACTCCTCGACGACCATTCCGCGGTAGCTCGGGGCGGCCTCGGGCAGGTACCCTACCGCGCGCTTGGCGCCGACCGGGTCGGTCAGTATGTCGTGTCCGCACACGACGGCCGTTCCGGACGTCGGCGGGAGGAATCCCGTGATCATTCTCATCGTAGTGGACTTTCCGGCGCCGTTCGGACCGAGGAAGCCCAGCACTTCGCCCTTCGCGACGGAGAAGGAGAGTCCCTTCACGGCCTCGAAGTCGCCGAAGCGCTTCTTCAGGTTCTTTACTTCCAGCATTTTCTTTCCCTTTTGGTTGAAAACCGGCGGAGGCGCATCATGCCGCACCTCCGCAGTTCCGCGATACCTTCGATTATACCATCCTAATGTTAACGGATTGTTAATGTTCCTGTTTTTGCGCCTCTTCGCGGACGATCGCGACGCTGGCGGAGCATCCGAGGCGCGTCGCCCCGGCCTTGACCATGGCGAGCGCGTCCGCGTAGGTGCGGATTCCGCCAGCCGCCTTGACGCCCATCTTCCTGCCGACGGCCCTGCGCATGAGCCGCACGTCCCGGACCGTCGCGCCGCCCGTGCCGAATCCGGTCGACGTCTTCACGAAGTCGAAGCCCGCCTCCTTCGCGAACCTGCACGCGAAGGCCTTCTCGGAGTCCGTCAGGCAGCAGCACTCTATGATGAGCTTCGTGACGACGTCCTTCCTGCGGGTCCTCGCGACGCCGAGGATGGCCAGCCACTCGGCGAGGTACTTGGTGCCGGCGGGCGACTTCATGCCGCGCTTCGCGACTTCCTTGATGCGCGTGACGTCTATGACGAAGTCCAGCTCCGCCGCTCCGTCCTCGATCGCCTCGCACGCCTCCCAGAGGAGAGTCCCCTGCTTGTTGCGTCCAAGCGGGAATCCCACGACGGTGCACACCTTGACGCCCGAGCCCCTGAGAAGCCGGGTGCAGCGCGCCACCTCGGCGGGATGGACGCACACGGAGGCGAAACAGTGCTTCTTCGCCTCGCGGCAGAGCCTGGCGATGTCGGCGGCGGTTCCGTCGGACTTCAGGAACGTGTGGTCGATCATCGAAGCGATGCTGTTCATGGTATCTCCCGATTGCGTTTTGAAAGTGCCGGAGACGGGACTCGAACCCGTACGCCAAATACCTGGCAAGGGATTTTAAGTCCCTGGTGTCTGCCATTCCACCACTCCGGCGAAAGGCTCATAATCGGACCCAGCGCCCGCCCTTCCTGTCGGACGCGAGCGCGGCCTCCACGAAGCGCATGGAGCGGACTCCCTCCTCGGCGCCGGGATAGTCGCGCGCGGCGCCGGAGCTTATCGCCGCGACGAACTCGTCGTATATGTTGGCGAGCGCCTCGACGAATCCCTCGTGGTGTCCCGCGGGGAAGCGCGACGCCGCGGCGGAGCGCGGCGAAATCGAGTTCACGTACGACGCCTTGCGGCGGTAGACCGCCTCGGGCCTGTCGGGATACCTCACGACGAGCTTGTTCGGATCCTCCTGGTCGAAGTAGAGCGACGCCTTCGTCCCGTAGACCCTGAGGCGGACGCCGTTCTCCTCGCCCGTCGCGACCTTTGACGTGACGAGCGCGCCCTTCGCGCCTTCGGAGAGGCGCATGAGGATCGACGCGTCGTCGTCGAGTCCGTCCGGATTCCCGTACGCCGAGAGGTCCGCGAGGAGAGACCTGACCTCGAGTCCGGTGACGTACTCGATCATCGTGAAGGCGTGCACGCCGATGTCCGCGACGACGCAGCTCGGTCCCGCGATCCTGGGATCGCTCTTCCACGCCTTGCGCTTGCCGGGACGCCTGAAGCTGCCCTGGACGTACTCGAGGTGGACCTTGTCGATCCTGCCGAGCTCGCCCTTCTTCACGAGGTCGCGCGCGAGCTTGACCATCGGGTAGCCGGTGTAGGTGAACGGAACGCCGAGGACGAGCTTCCTGCGCTTCGCGATCCTGCCGAGATCACCCGCCTCCTTCACGGAGAGGGAGAGGGGCTTCTCGCAGAAGACGTGCATCCCCGCCTCGAGCGCGGCCTTGGCGATCGCGTAGTGCGTCTCGTTCGTCGTCGCGACGACGACGAAGTCGACCCTGCCCTTCTCGCCGGCGATCAGAGACTGCCAGTCAGGATAGACGCGCGCGGGGTCGAGTCCGAGCTCCGCGGCGGTCTCGAGATTCGCCGCGCGCCGCCGCGCGAAACACGCGGCGACGAGGTCGGCGAGGCAGTCCATGCGGAGGGCCATGCGGTGGATGGGACCGATGAACGATCCCTTCGCGCCGCCGACCATCGCATACCTGAGCTTGCGGGCCGGGTTCATCACACGATGACGTCCCAGCCGTTGCGGTAGCGGTCGCGTCCGAGCGAGAGTCCGACGCCCGTGCCGTTCGCGAACTCGCACTTGACGGGATCCCAGTCGAAGCCGGTGTCGTAGACGTAGCTCATGTTGCAGAGCTGGCAGAGGATGGAGCTCCTGCCGCCGGTCTCCGCCGGGGAGATCGTGGGCTTGCGCGAGAGCGCGCACGCGAGGAAGTTCTCGATCTGGTTCGGGCTATTGTAGAGCTGCACCGGGGCGGTGCCGAGCTTGTACTCGTCGGTCAGCTTCTTGAGCGCGGAGTCGAGGGCGTTGTCCTTCTTGTCGACGGCGTCGGTTCCGTAGTCCTTGCCGATCGACGAGGCGACGATCTTGTCCTTCATGAACGTGCCTTCCGCGATCTGCCTGCGGATGTCGGGATTCGGGACGACGAGTCCCGTCCCCTGCCAGACCGCGATCTTGCCGCGGTTGACGGCGACGATGCCGTCCGTCCCGTAGAACACCGTGCCCCAGGTCCCGAACGGACCGTGGTAGAGCTCGATGTCGCCGGTCCTGGAACGGAACATCATCTTCATGCCGAACTGGCGGCGTCCGCCGTGGTAGAGGTTGGTCGAATACGGCTCGTCGGAGCGGATGATCCTGTAGGGTCCGGACCTGTCCATGTCCATGCCCCACTGCGCGATGTCGAGGTGGTGCGCGCCCCAGTCGCCGTTGTAGCCGGTGCCGATGTCGTCGTCGAAGCGCCAGAACATCGGATAGAAACCGTGGACGCCGCGCGGGGCGAGCTGGTCCGAATACGGACGCCACTTGGCCGGGCCGAGCCACATGTCCCAGTCGACGTCCGGATTCGGCGCACCCTCCTTGGCGGCGTTCTTGGGGTCGTCGAAGAAGCGGACGGGATGGGATGGCCCGCCGAGCTTCTCTCCGCCCTTGCCGTAGTTCGCGTCCACGTACTTGACGTCGCCGATGAAGCCGTTCCTGACGACCATCACCGCGGTGCGGAATACGGGCCAGCTGCGCTGCATCGAGCCTGTCTGGAAGACGCGTCCGTACTTCTCCTGCGCGGCCCAGACCTTCTTCGCCTCGTCGGGGCTGAACGTGAGGGGCTTCTCGCAGTAGACGTCCTTGCCGTGCTTCATGGCCTCGACGGACATGTAGGCGTGCCAGTGGTCGGGCGTCGCGATGCAAACCATGTCGACCGACGGATCGCGCAGGATGTCGCGGAAGTCGGCGACGGCCCTGCACTTCATGTCCCTGTAGTGGTCGTTGACGCGCTTGGCGCCGTCCTCGCGGCGGGTCTTGTCGCAGTCGCAGATCGCGACGACGCGGCAGTTGTACTCGGGCTTGTCGCCGTACTTGAGGAACTCGGAGAGGAGGAACCTCGCCTGAATGCCGAAGCCTATGAACGCGACGTTGTGCGCCTCGCCGGGTCCGACGGGACGGAGACCGACCTTGTTGGTGGCGCACCCGGCGAGCACCGTCGCCGCGGCAGAGCCGAAGAGAAAACTGCGTCTGTTGATGTCTATCATTTGTGTTTTCCTTGTTTCAGTTGTCTGACGGCAGTCTGAAGCCCCCCTCCTCGGAACCGCCCCGACACCGTCATTTTGGAATATTATACACGATACGTGTCCGTTCTTCAATAGGGGACGGACACCACCGCCGGGATCGAACACTCCGATCCTATGACTTCGTCACCGTCAGCACGGCGGGCTCGGCGGAGATCGTCAGCTTCCCGACGGCAAGCAGTCCGTCTGCGCCTACGGTCGCCTCGCCTTTCTGATCCCCGAACGTCCACTTCACCCTGTCGCCAGGCCGGACGGAGAAGCGCTGCAAACGTCGAATCGCGACGTCGGCCGTTGCCGTCGACGGAGGCGTAAAGAACTTCGAGTTCAGCTCTTCGGCTGTCACAAGACGAAGCTCGAGCGACACCGCGTCGGTCGTGTCGGAGACATTGCGCCAGCGGAAGAACCCGTTGACCTGCCCCGGCTCCTTCGTCCCTCCGGCGCCGAACTTGAAGTCGATCGCGGAATCGCAGCTCGCTCCGGTGAAGACCGGATACGCAGCGTTCCGCACGAGGTTTGTCCACGCGAAGGCGTGGATGATGTCGTTGCTCCGCGCAATCGCGACGTCCACGTTCGCGTGGCCGAAATTGCCCCAGAACCCGAGTATGGCATAGCGGCGCTTCGCCATGTCGGCGTAAAATGTCTCGTGGCCCTTGCTCCACTGGTCGTTCGGCGCGGAATAGTCGACGAGCACGGGCGGATCGGGAATCGAGGCGACGGCCTTGTCGAACGCGGCACGCTCGACTTCATTCGTCGGCTCACCGACGAAGCCCAGGCGGTTCGAGACGTGGATGACGCCCGCCGGGACATTCGCCTTGAGCGCCGCGAACACGTCGCCATGGCGAAGTCCGATGCCCAGCGTGCCGGAGCCGCCCATGGAATTGCCCACGAGGTAGACGCGGTTCGGGTCGATGCCGTATTTCCCGACCGTCCACTTCACCGTTGCGAGGATGCGCTTCTCGACCGGAGTCTCCTCGAGCCCCTTGCCCGACTGTCCCCACCACCAGTCCGTCTTTGAGTTGGCGCGGCAGTCGACATAGAGCGCATAGAAGTCGTCCGGCGGCGTGTAGATGTCGTGGTTGTGGCGCTTCGGAAGGCAGTCGAGGCATGTCTGGAGCGAGTGGCCGGCTGAATGCAGCACGACGTAGAGCGGCGCGTTCTCGCGTGCGCCGTCCTTCGGGTGCAGAACGGCGAAGGCGTCCTCCTGGGCGGGGTTCCTGGCGCCCCACGCCGGATCGCTGCCGTGGTGGTAGTAGTCGAGCGTGCGCCCGACGAACGTGACCGTGTTCGTGTTTTCCGGCGCAAACGCGGCCCTCGCCACGAGGGGAGCGATCATCGCCAATGCCGCGAAGGCGGCCGTAAGAGTCTTTGTGTTCATGGCTCGGGCATTATACCAAAAAACGTGGTTTTGTGGGGTGAAAATCAAAGGTTCGGATCATTTGTCCTCACCTACGCGAGCGCGGCCAGCGACATTTTCCACGCATGCTCTTCTCCAGTGCGCGTCTTGCCACGCTGTCATGGGCGCAGGGAAGTTATCGGCAAGACATAGACGCCGTCCTCGCGTCTGTGCGCAATTCCGGATTTTCCAACCACCACGGAAAGCGACGTCGGCGGATTGTGCCTGAAAATGGACGCAACCTTTTTCAGATTGGCTGCGGCCTCATCAGCATCATTGGGGTTAAGTTTGATTTCAAACGCACTCCATGCACCGTCGTCAAACTGGATGACTGCGTCGATTTCCCTGCCGTCGTAGTCCTGATAATGGTAGAGCTTCGCGTCGATGGATTCTGCATATATCTGAAGATCTCGAATCGCAAGCGACTCGAAAAGAAAACCGAATGTCCGCAAATCCCGCAAAAGCATCTTCTCCGACGCGCCCAAAAGGGCCGCAGCTATGGACGGGTCGCAGAAATGCCGCTTCGGAGACTGCTTTATCCTGGCTGGCGAACGTAAGAAAGTGGAGAACGGCTCGATGTCGTTCGTAAGATAGATTCGCCTGAATGCGTCGAGATATTCACTTACGGTGTTAATGCTGAGCGACGTTGCATCGACCTCCTCTATGTCGTTGCGTATGGTGGCCAGGGCAACCGTGGTCGATTCGTTCCGGGCAAGCGACCGCAGGCACTTGCGGACCTTCGCCTGGTCGCGTTCTATGCCATCCAGCTTGGACATATCGACCTTGATGACGTTCTCCACGTACTCATGCGGAATGGCGGCAGCCTGACGCGGCGTCTTGCCTATGGAACCCGGCCATCCTCCGCCAACGACAAAAGCAACCAGTTCCTCAAGCGAAGGGCTTTTTGTCGTCTGTACGCCGATGTCCTTGCCCGCGCAGACGTCGGACACGGAAACGACCCCGGAAGACTCGCCCCTCTCGAACAAACTCATCGGATGCATGGCGAGACTTGCAATCCTACCGGTGCCTGAGTGAACGACTCCTTTTTTCGACGGGGTAGACGAACCAGTAAGAATATAGCGACCGGATTCCGTGGACTGATCAACGGAATAGCGGACGGCATCCCATATAGACGCAACTTCCTGCCATTCGTCTATAAGATGGGGTGACTCGCCGACAAGAGCCTTGGAAACGTCCATCTTTGCAAGCTCCCGGTTTGCAAAGTTGTCCTCAGGGTCGGCTAACATAAACGCACTTTTAGCGTGCATGGTGCTAGTCCATGTCTTGCCGCACCATTTTGGTCCTTCAATGCATACCGCACCAAAAGTAGAAAGATAAAAATCCACCTTTGGATCTATCAGCCTTTGCCTATACTTGCTTTTGTCCATAATTTTCAACAGATTTTGAGTGCATTATAGCATTTTAACTCGAGATCCGTCAACCTGACTGATAGATTTTCGGAACTTTAACTGATAGATTTTCGGAACTTTGACTGATATATTTTAGGACTCTCGCCTACTCGTATTTCAAGAAATCAATAGACGTCTCAATTACCAGCAGCTTGGCAATCTCCTTCGCGTCGCGGGTGGTGCGCATTTGATCCCGTTCCGCGGGATCTACAACTACCGACGGACAGAGGCTATTTCCCGTGAACCGGCGCGGGCTCGAACAACACAAGCGCGGCATCCGGGCCATCAAACCGGCATGTCGCCCGCGCACGGCCATCGGATGCCTGCGAGACCGTGACATTGTCCGTTTTCCAGGCGACAGGCCCCGCGCGATGCGCAGTCACATAAGTGTGCTCGCCGCCCGCCGCGAACACGGCAAGGGCGCCGGCGCCATCCGCCGCGAGCTTCTCGTGGACTTCAGGCGATCCTCCGCGCACGCCTGTGCGCAGGGGCGGCGCGGAGGTAATCGCGTCGCGCACGCGTTTGTAGGCCGCAAGCGCCTCCCCGAACCAGGCCCGGTCCTCCTGCGTCAGCACGCTGAGATCGCCCCAGATGCCGTTCTGCCCGAGCACGAGCGAGGCAAGGTTGATCTTCTGGCTCGTGCGCGGCGCGTCGGGCAGATAGTGCGTCAGGAAGAGGACGGACGGAATCCAGCGGTCGAAGTCGAGCGTCGTGCGCGCAACGCGCGGACGGGCGGAGCCGGGATAGACGAAGACATTGCTCCAGTAGCTGGCGGCCGACCTGTCGTAGGGGTGGTCGAGGTCGGGGAAGTACGGGCCGTTGTTCACGGCAAAGTACTTCCCCGAGGCGAGGAACGCGAGGCCGACGCACCGCCCGCCCTCCGTCACGTCGAAGTCGACGATCGCCCCGGGGCACGCTTCGCAGAGCCTGTCGACGATTCGCGCCATGTACCTCACCTGTTCGAAGGCGTAGCAGTCCGCCCGTTCAGCCGCCGGGACGGATGCGTCGCCGTGGAAGTGGTTGGGCGAGTCGCACCCATACTGGCCGATTGCGTCCCACTTGAAATACGTCACGCCCCAGTCGCGATGGCAGCGTATGAGTTCGTCCGCGACCGACTGCCAGTATTCGCTCACAAGGCAATGGCAGCGGCTCTGTTCCGTCTCCCAGACGGAATGCGGCTCGGAGGCGATGCCGTTCAGCGACAGGACGGCCTCCGGATGCCGCGTGTGGATTGCGCTCGATTCCGCCGCCTCGGTCGGGCTGAACCAGAGCCCGAGCTGCATCCCCTTCTCGCGCAGCCGCGCGACGATCGGTTCGAGTCCGTTCGGGAACCGCTCCCGGCTGACGCGCCAGTCGCCCGACTTCTCGAACCAGCCCGTGTCGACGACAAACACGTCGATGTTCATTTCCGCCGCGCGGTCGATGTCCGCGAGGATGCGCTTCTCGTTCATGAGGTTGAGGTACTTGCGGCTTCCGCCCCAGAAGTAGTCGCGCTCCTGGCTCGCCCACGTGTTGTAGAAGATCAGCGGCGCGCGCGAGGCGGGGTTGTCCGTCGCGCCTTTGAGCTGGAAGGCCCGGTAGGCCGCGGCCATCGCGTCGATCCCGCCCTGGACTTCCGCCGCCTGCAGCCAGATTGTCTCGTAGGACCTCCCCGGCACGATGCGACGTCCCCGCCAATAGTTGCCCTTCACCGCCCGGATCTCGAGCCGGCGGTTCGGCGTGCAGGCGAACGCGACGAAACGATCCGTCGACTGCGAACCATGTTCATAGGCAAGAAGCGCGGTTCGGTCCCCGGCTTCTATCGCGACAATCGGGCCGACGGCGGAGAGCCCGTCCACGAAAGACGTGTCGGGCATCGGCGTTTCAGTCAGGCGATGGCAGTGGCAGAGCGGGTCGTATTCGCTCAGCCGGATTTCCGTCATCCGAGCCCCGGGCGCGACGGGAACCGACCCGTAGACGAGATTGTCGCGGCCCGATGCCTTCGTGAGCGCGAACCCCTCGGGCGCGAGCGCTTCCAGTTCATAGCGGAACCGGACGACCGGCGAACCCCTGCGCTGGCGCGTGCGAAGTGTCAGGCGGGCGGACGGGTATTCGCGCAGCACGCCGGACTGCGCGCGCTCAAGCACGCCGTCGGCATGTTCGACCTCCTTCCCGGACGACTCCCACGCAACGACCTCGCCGCCCACCTCGCGCCCGTCGATTTCAAACGTCGGCGGCGAAACCGGGACCGGCAAGGCAATTCCCCGCCGCTCGCCGTCCGCAGCCTGCGCGGCAAGCGCCGCCGACAGCGCGAGGACGAGGCCAACCGCCGCCCGCCATTTGGAATTCGCGGGGACAGTCCCCGCAAATGCAGGATTCTCGTCAATCAACGTCATGGCACTCCTCCTTGCGGCTCAAAACGGCTTCATTATACCAAATCCCGCCCGCCTTGTGCATCCCGCTCGCAACCATTATCTACTGCCACGCTACTGAGCTGCCGAGAGGGGCGGGCGGAGCATCAGTTCGTCCATGATGGCGCCGACCTCCTCGCGGGAAAGCTTCGGGAGGACGCGGCAGTGGGGCGAGTCGAGCCTGTAGCGCCACGTGTCGTTGCCCTTGTCGTCCGTCATCTCGTAGTAGCCGCGCTCGACGGCGCAGATCGAGTCCTCCCCGCGCACCGCGATCAGGACCGCGCTCTCGTCCCAGCTAGGGTGCCCCGCGAGCTGGTCCCAGCTCGTCGGCGTGATCTTCTCCCTCGGCTCGAGTCCCCACCTGAAGACATCCGCGACGGGATTGTCCTCCATCCCGGATTCGGCGACTGCGCGCCCCGCATAGAGGTGGCGTCCGTACTGGAAGTCCGTGATCACGATCGGTGTCGGCCAGTCGCGGAGAGCGATGCGCGATGATTCCGCATCCCCCGCCGAATTGTATTCCCGTCCGTACGGATAGAAGCAGGCCATCGCCACCCACTTCTTCACCTTCGCCTTCACGAGGTCCCGGCCCGAAAGCGGCGAATGGGCGTCCGGCTTCGATTCCAGAAGCGTCCGCATGTTCGTGAGGAATCCGAGCGAGCAGACGACGACGCTCCCGTCCGGCTGCGCCGCAAGGACCCTGCGGTAGACGTCCACCGCGTCGGGCGCGTCGTCGCTGTCGGCATATCGGAACGTCCCGGGATACTTCTTCTGGAGCTTCAGGAACTTGTCGTGCCCCCAGGGTTTCCCCGAGACGGCGCCCGGAGCCTTCGTGCATCCGACCGGAATGTCCGGACGTCCGTAATAGGCGTTGCAGATCTCAACTGCGGCGACGGATCCGTTGTCCTTCGTGCAGCTTATGGTCGCGAGGATCTCGCACTCCCCGGCGTCGGCGAGCGCGTGCAGCATCGCAAGGGCCCCCATGTCGTCGAAGTCCGAAATCATGTCGGTGTCGAGGACGACCTTCACCTTTTCCCCTCCGCCGAGCTGCGCCGTGGCGCATCCGCAAAGGCCGGCCGCACAGGCGGCAATCGCCGCAAGAAGCGAAACAACAGGACCTGACTTCATGAGATTCCCTCCATTTTCTCCGATTCCGACTCTCCGCCGCGGCGGAACTTCGGGTTGGACCCCGCTATCACTATCGCGACCTCGCCCTTCACCTTCGCGCCAGCGAATTCCTTCGCAAGATCCGAAAGATATCCGCGCGAAACCCTTTCGTGAAGCTTCGTGAGCTCTATGCACACGGCCGCCTCGCGGTCCCCAAGCGCGTCGAGCGCCGCCGCGAGCGTCGCGCCCACGCGGAACGGCGACTCGTAGAGGATGAGCGTGTGCTCCCTGTCCGCGTCCTCAGCGAACCAGTTCCTGAGCGCGCCGGGTCCGCGCGGGGGGAATCCGCGGAACGTGAAGGAGCTCGTGGAGAGTCCGCTCGTCAGCAGCGCCACGTTCACCGCGCTCGCTCCTGGGACCACCTCGTAGGGGACGCCTTCCTTCGCGCACGTGCGGAGGAGCCTGTAGCCCGGATCCGAGATGCCGGGATATCCGCCGTCCGAGCAGAGCACGACCTCGCGTCCCGCCTTCACCGCGGAGACGACCGTCTCCGTGACGCGGTCCTCGTTGCCCTGTCTGTAGGAGATCATCTCGGGACGCGGAATCCCGAAGTGCGAGAGGAGCTGCCACGTGCGGCGGGTGTCCTCGCAGGCTATGAGCGAGGCGGACCTGAGCGCGGCGAGTCCGCGCTCGGACATGTCCCCGAGATTCCCTATCGGCGTCGCAACGACGTGAAGCATCTTCCTATCCCTTCTTCTTCGGAGAGCGGCAGTATTTCGATATCGGACATCCGCCGCACTTCGGATGCGCAGGATCGCAGCGCGTCTGTCCGAAGCTGACGAGATGGCTGTTCCACGTCTTCCAGTAGCGGACCGGCAGGATTCTGCGGAGCTCCATTTCCGTCTCGACCGGCTTCTTCGTGCGGACGAGCTCGAGCCAGTTGCATATCCTGTGGACGTGGACGTCCACGCATATCGCGGGAAGATCGAATCCGACGGCGACCGTGAGGTTCGCGGTCTTGCGTCCGACTCCCGGCAGTTCGCAGAGCTCTTCAACCGTGTGCGGCAGCACTCCGCCGAACTTCTCCCCGAGGACCCGCGGCAGCTCCTTCAGGTGCCGCGCCTTGTCGCGGAAGAATCCGACGGGATATATGAGCTTCTCGATTTCGGACTGGGACAGCCTCTCGAGGTCCGACGGCGCGAAGAGCCTTCCGGCCTTCTTCGCGAAGAGCCGCTTCACGGCGCCGGTCGTGCAGGCGTCCTTCGTTCTTGCGGAAAGGATCGTCCCGACGAGCACCGAAAACGGATCGTGCGTCTGGGCCTCGATGAGTTCGATGACCGGCGCGGCATGCGCTTTGAACTCCCGCTTGAGAGCCCTGTCTACAGCCGGAATGTCCCTTGCCGTCATGTGAAGCCGTCGAACCGTTACAGCCAGTTGAGGCGCACTCCGTCGACCGCGACGACGCCCTTCTTCACGAGCCATTCGCGCACGGCGTCCGTATCCGCCGCCGCCACCTTGAACTGCGCGGTCAGCGTGTTGTTGAATGCGGCGATCCTGCCGGGCTTCATCTTCGAGAGGCGCGCGACCTGCTCGTCCGCAAGGAGAGGCGCGGACTCCGCCGCCTTCTTCTTCGTCGTGCGCCTCTTCGTCGCCGCGGTCTTCCTGGTCGCCGTCTTCTTCGCGGTCGCCGGCTTCGCATCCTTCCCGGGCGGCTCGGCGGCGGGCTTCTCCCCTTCCTCGGGCGAGACGTCGTCCGCCTGCGGCGCAAGCGCATCGACCGCGGGGACGGGAAGGATGGCGGCGACGGGAGCGCCTTCGAGCATCGAGAGGACCTCCTCGGGCTTTTCGCGCACGTCGTAGTCGAGTCCGTCTCCCACCGGCACTACGAGCGATCCGCCGTGGGCTGGCTCGACGGTGACGACGAACGATGCGTTTATCCAGACGGGCGAACCGTCGATCCTTGTCAGTTTTATGAACATGTGTCTCTTCTCCATGAAACTACCTCAGGTGATTGGCGAGCCTCTCCGCCGCATTCGCGTTCTCGAAGTCCGCAGGCGACGGCTTCGCCAGCGGACGGATCTTCCTGTAGCCCGTCTCGCAGGGCCTGCGTCCCGCGACGTGGAGGACCGTATCCTCGGCGCGTTCTCCGAAATCGCAGACTATCGACTCCACGGTCGCGGCGCGGCAGGCGGACGGCGAATCGAAGTCCTTCTCGTGGCGCGGCCAGTCCGCCGGGTGCGCCGACAGCGCGCGCTCGACGTCCTCGGGAGAGACCTTGCGCTCCGCCCTCGCCGAGAACGGATACGACTCGTCGCGCCACTCGCGTCCCAGCAGCCGGGACGTCACGAAGTTCTGGCGATTTGTGTTGTGCGCGATGTTCGTCCATTCCGGAGCCTGGAACCGCTTCGCGTCCCTGCACGTGTAGTGGTTCGGGCACACTGCAACCGAATCGTCGGGGCAGCGCTCGACGGCCCAGTGTCCCTTCCCGCTCGCGATCTGCACCTGCCATCCCTCGTTCGCGTCCGCGACGGTGTAGATGCGTCCCGACGGGACGTAGCCCCACCTGTCCACGAGTTCGCAGATGATGAAGACCGCCTCCCTCGCGCTCGTAGCGCGTTCCGCGACGGCGCGGCGCAGGTTGTACCAGATTCCGCCGTCGGCGAGACGGGACGCGTCCTTCGTGTCGATGGTGGAGATTCCGGCGCTGTCGGAGACGATCAGGACGCCGCGCTCGTTCAGGAAGGCGTCCGCGTTCTCGATGCCCCTGCCGGACTCCACCGCCTCGCTCCAGAAGAATCCGAGCGTGTGCGGAACCTGCGGAATCGAGGCGCATCCCTTCTCGGCCGGCATCGTGCTGCCGGCGGGCCAGTCGCGCGCGGGGACGAGGCCGTGAATCATCGAGACGCTCCCCGCGTCATCCTCGTTGTGTCCGACGATCACCCTTCCCGTCGTCGACGCGTTCTTTCCGACCACGACGACCGTGCACGCCTCGGACGAGGCGGCGGCGAGCGCAATCGCGGAAAGGATGCACGACAGGGTTTTCACGCCCATATTATACCAAATCCACGGCGGCCGTTTCCGCCGACCTTGCGATATGGTATAATGTAGTCATGCGAACGACCGCCATCATGACCATGCTCGCAGCCGCGCTCTGCGCGGAAGCGTCCGACATCGCGCGAACGGCCGACGAGGCCAACCGGATGGCGCTTGCGGGAGTCGTGGAGGAAGTCGCGTTCGACATCACGGCAACCGTCGCGACTCCCGTGTTCCATTCCGCGGTCGGATCGTTCGAGATCGTGGACGGCTCGGGCTACGCCACCGTGAACGCAAGGCGGCTTTTCACCCAGGGTCGTCATGTCGAGGTCGGGGACCTCATGCGCTTCAAGGGCGCGATACGCACTGTCGAGGACGGAATCTTCATGCCGGTAGTCGAGGAGATGTCCGTCGTCGGACGCGGAACGATTCCCGATCCGGAGGACGTCTCGGCGGCGGACGTCTTCAGCGGCAGGTTCACGTCGCACCGCGTCAGGCTCGAAGGGACGGTCGTGGAGGCGTTCCGCGACGAGGCGAATCCCGAATACACCTTCATAGTCCTCGTCAAGGACGGCGACACCATGTACTTTCCGTCCCGGTCGCTGACCGACACCGATCTCGCCGGTCTCGTCGACGCGAGGGTGTCCATCGTCGGCGTCTGTTCCAGCTACCGCGGAGTCGGTCCGCGCGCCAGACTCGGGTACGAAGTCAACATCCTGGACAGGAAGGACATCACGATCATAACGCCTCCGCCCGCCCCGTTCGACGTCCCAGACCTCGAGGGCAACGTCCACGACATACTCTTCCCGGACGACTCCCTGCCGCGCCGCCGCAAGCTGCGCGGACGCGTGGCGGCCGTGTGGATGCACGGACGGATGATGATGCTCAAGGCTCCGGACGGCAGCGCGTCGACGGTGGCGCTCTCGGGCGGGAAGCCTCCGGCGGTCGGCGACTTCGTGGAGGCGGCGGGACTCCCGGAGACGGACTTCTACCACCTCAACCTCGCCCGCGCGATATGGAGGAGGTCCGAACCGTTCACGTACTTCGACATGGAGCCGGAGTCAGTCGCCATCGCCGATCTGGTCGCAGACATCCGCGGACTGCGCAAGTTCGACGTCGTGCGCCACGGCCGGATCCTGCGGGTCGCCGGAACGGTGATCGATTCTCCGGACTACGGCGCCGAGTCCGGAACAGTCCTGCTCTCCGACGGCGGCAAGACGCTGGCCGTGGACATCGGATCCGTCTCCGAACCTCCGGAACCCATCGAGCCGGGATACCGCATCGAGGTCGACGGCGTATGCGTCATGGACACGGAGAACTGGCGTCCGCAGGCGCCGTTCCCGCACGTCACCGGCGTGTTCCTCGTTCTCAGGAATCCGGACGACATCCGCGTCCTCGCGCGTCCTTCGTGGTGGACCCCGAAGCGTCTTTTGATGGTCATCGGCGCGCTGTTCGCCGCCCTTCTCGCGATCCTCGTATGGAACCGCGCACTTGGGCGGCTCGCGGTCAGGCGCGGACGCGAACTCTTCCGCGAACAGGTGACGCGCGCGAAGGCGGACATGCGCACCGAGGAGCGCACGCGTCTCGCGGTCGAGCTGCACGATTCGGTGGCGCAGAACCTGACCGGAATCTCGCTGGAGCTCGAGACGGCGCTCGACTTCGCGGACTCCGCGCCGCCGGACATGCGTCCGCACCTCGACTTCGCCGCGAAGGCGCTCAAGTCCTGCAGGAACGACCTGAGGAACTGCATCTGGGACCTTCGCGGAACCGCGCTCGAGGACTCCAACCTCAACGAGACGCTCGGCAAGGCCCTCAGGCCGCACCTCGGCGAAGCCGAACTCGCGCTCGACTTCGACGTTCCGCGCGACAGGCTCTCCGACTCCACTGTCTTCTCGCTCTTCAAGGCGATTCGCGAGCTCGTCATCAACGCGGTCCGCCACGGCGGCGCGAAGAAGATCGAGATTACGGGACGACTGGACGGCGACGGGCTCGTCTGCCGCGTCAGGGACGACGGCAGGGGATTCGATCCGGAGACGAGTCCCGGACTCGCCCAGGGCCATTTCGGACTTCAGGGCATCCGCGAGCGCATCGGCAACCTCGGCGGTCGATTCACGATTGCAAGCGAGCCCGGGCACGGCGCGGAGGCGACGATATCGCTTCCCGCGCATCTCGAAGACAGGGAGGCGACATGAAGAAGATACGGGTGATGATAGCTGACGACCACGCCATACTGCGCATGGGGCTCTCGTCCCTGCTGGGCAGGAAGGGAGACTTCGAGATTGTGGGCGAGGCGGCGGACGGCGACGAGGCGGTCAGGAAGGCGCAGAAGCTCGCGCCGGACGTCGTCATCATGGACCTGATGATGCCCGTCACGGACGGCGTGGAGGCGACTCGGCAGATCCGCGAAAGGCTTCCCGGCACGAAGGTTGTCATCCTCACGACCTTCGGAACCGCGGACGGAATCGCGCACGCGCTGTCGGCGGGCGCCAACGGCGCGGTCCTCAAGAGCACGGACTTCTCGGACCTCGTGAACGCGGTCCGCACGGTCGCCGCGGGCGAGCGCTACATCGCGCCGGACATCAGGGCGATACTCGACTCGGAGCCGCCGGTTCCGGACCTGACGACCCGCCAGACGGAAATCCTCGAGTCGATCGTCGACGGACTCACGAACAAGGAAATAGCGGTCCGCCTCGGAATCAGCCTGCCGATGGTGAAGGAGCACGTCAAGGCCCTCTTCGCCAAGATCGGCGCGACAAACCGTTCCGAGGCGGTCGCGACAGCTCTCCGCAAGCACCTGCTGCGGATGTAGCCGCCCTCGCCGCGGCAAGTCCGAAAACCGCCGCGGCGGCAGACCCCTACCAGTAGACGTACTCGTAGGGATCGAAGCCGGCGTTCGCCGTCTCGTAGAGGTCGGTTCCGTCGAGCTCGGGGACGCGGACGCGGGACACCTCGCCGGGCTGGAGCTCGTGGCTGATGTTCAGCCAGAACGTCTTCGCGGACTGCCCGCAGCCGGCCTTCACCGTGACGTAGTTGTCGCCGGCGTGGACCTTCACGTGCTCGTAGATGACGGAACCCTCGTCCTTGTGCCCGCCGTAGACCGGCGGATAGGCGACGCCGTTGACCCAGATCTTGCCGCGCCAGTCGACGCCGAAGCGGACCGTGATCTCGCCCGCCTCGCGGCGCTTGAAGAATCCGACGCAGTAGCACGTGCAGAAGCTCTGCGCGGCGATGAGCGGATGTGCCTGCGAGTAGTCGACGAATCCGTCGTCGCGGCTCTTCACGACCGGACGCCAGTCGAGGAACCAGAGGTCCTTGGGCGTGGAGTCGAGGTACTTGAGCCCGAGCGGATGGAAGCGCGGGTTCGGCTGGACGTCGCCCCTGATCGCCATCTCCTCCGCCAGCCTGCCGGAGTCGCCGCCCTTCGACTCGTCCACCGGGAAGATCGTGTCCACCATGTAGTGGTCGTCGTCCTTCTCGCTGGGCCACGGACCCAGCACGTTGTACTGGGAGATAGGATCGTACGCCTGCTCCGGCTTCGTATAGAGCGAGCGCGCGAACACCTTCGCCCCGGCGCCGACGCCGAATCCGGCGAGCGTCGTCGAATAGCGGCGCATGAAGTTGTCCTCGCTCTGGGAGGCGTTGCGGAGAAGGAGGTCCTTGTCTCCCTTCGGGACCGAACCCCAGCCGCCGCGCGCAAGCTTCGCCGCCTTGCCGTCCCCGGAGCGGTAGCGGTCGCCGCACTGGAACGGATCGAGCTGGTCGAGGAGGACCCTGCCGACCTTCTTGACCGCGCTCCCGTCCTTGAAGGGACGGTACTCGATGCCGTCGCGCGAACGCATCAGGTGGTCGCCCGCCCTGCCGCGGTAGAACTCCGCCTTCTCGCCAAGTCCGGCGATTGAATCGGCTATCGCATCGTTGGCGACGACCATCGCCGCCGGACCCTTCCAGCCCTTCACGACGTCGGCGGAGAGCCTGGAGTCGCGTCCGACGAGGAGGACGGCGTCCTTCTCGGACTTGCCGCCGTACTTCGAGCAGTCGAGGCCCATCGTCTTCGCAATGCGCTCGGCATGGGCTCCGTCGACGACGAGCTTCGCCGGTTCGACGTCGCGTCCGTCCAGGAACTCGCGCGCGACCGCGGCGAAGACGCGCTTCGCCGCCGGGCAGTCGCGTCCCTCGAAGTCGAACGCGCAGAAGTAGACCGCGCCCCTGCCGAGGCGCTCCTTGAGAAGCGCGGAGTAGGAGAGGTCGAACTCGCCGCGCACCAGGGGGACGAAGCCACCGCGCTGCGGAATGAGGATGGGAGTGCCAGAGACGGCGTGGTGGTGGGTCCACCGCGGTCCGCGGCGAGTCTCGTGCTTCATCACGTTGCCGAACGGCACATCCTCTATCGGCGAGCCGGCCCAGTGCGCGAGGTCGATGTCGTCCACCCCGGCGAGGCCGTTGTTGAACATGCGGCGGGCCATCGAGTCCTCGACCTTGAAGCCGAGGAGCCTCCACACGTCCGCCTTCTGCTGCATCACGAGGACGCGCATTCCGGACTCGATGGCGGAAGCCGCCTTCTCCAGTCCCTGGCCTTTCGAGAGCGCGCGCCAGCCGACAACGAGGAACTTCGGCTTCGCGGCTATCGCCGCGTCGAGCGTGTCAAAGGCCTTCGCCCCGACTCCGCACTCCACGAAGAGCGGCGCGGTGCGTCCCTCGGGATCGTAGATCGCGACGTCCTTGCGGTTGCGGGGCTTCTGGACCTCGACGGGATAGACCTCGACATCGAACGAGTCGGTCTTGACCGTCGCGTTCGCGGGCTTGTCGAATCCGCGCCTCGCGTTGAAGACCGCCTCGAAGCGGAAGGACCTGCGCTCCTTCACGGCGGGCGCCTTGACGACGACCGGCACCTTCCTGATCTCGCCCTGGGCGAGCTTGACGGACTCCCTGCCGGATTTGACGGTCTTGCCGGACGCGTCGGCGAACTTCCAGTCCGCCGTCAGTTCGTTGTCTCCCTGCCCGTCCCAGATGAACACCAGCGACTTGCGGATCTCCGCCTCGCTCGCGTAGGCGTGGGTGCGGTCGGTCGGATCGCCCTCCCCGCCGATGAAGGTGACGATGTCGCCGTTGGCCTGCATCTGGCGGTCGCGCATCGTATTGGGACTGTCCCACGGCCAGCTCGTCAGGTACATGAGTCCGCCGTTGAGTCCGTAGTAGCGCCATGCGCGGTTGGTGCGGTAGACAAGCATGCGCGAATACTCCTCGGCGAGCGGATTGAACGCGTAGAGGTCCTTGCCGTTCACCCATCCGCCGTGGGTCTTCCGGAGGCAGTCCTTCGCGAAGTCCTTGGAGAACCTGAGCATGTCCTCGGTCTCCTCGCGGTAGGCGCGTTCGCCGTAGTAGGCGGCAAGCCACTCGGTCATCTCCGGGACGCGGCTGTGGAACCAGCAGGCGTAGTAGGGCGCGCCGAACTCGGCGGCGTACCACGGCAGGATTCCGTTCGTCGACCACTGCGACAGCCACTCCTCGCGCTCCTGCAGCGGGGTGAAGTTGAAGTAGAGGTTGGAGGACGAGATGTCGGCCTCGGTGCCGTCCGCGTGGGAGAAGTAGAGGCAGTTCGGATTCATCTCGCGGGCGATGTTCGCGGCGAACTCGATGTTTTCGACGACGCCGCCCTGCTGCGGGGTCTGGCCGAGGTGCTCCGGCTTCATGTTCATCTCGGGGCAGATCTGGTTGACTCCAGTCGAGGCGGCGATGATCGCTGGATAGTTGCGCCAGGTGCGCATCCACGCCTTGAGCGAACGCCTGAACGCCTCTGTGCACTTCGGATCGCTGCGGATCGCGTCGTGGACGAAGTAGATGGACGGCATGCCGGCGAACACGGCGACGCCCGCCTTGGACTTCTCGATGAGCGACTTCTCGTCCTCGAACAGGTATGCCCAGTGCTTGTGGGTCTCGTAGGAGAGGTTGTAGCCGTACTTGTGGAGGTCGTTCATGTCCCTGGGCACGCCCTGGTTCCAGAAACCGCGGAAGCGCTGGACGTGTCCGTTGAGCATGATCTCCCTGCCCTCGTGCCAGATCTCGCGGAATCCGAACAGCGTCGACGGACGGTTGGAATCGCACTTCGCGCCGCCGGCGGCGAGCTCGACGCGGCAGTCGTAGGTCTTGGGATGCGCGACGGGCTCCCAGGGAATCGGATTCGCCCACTCGATCTCGACCCTGACGACGTTCGGGCCCATGACGAGCCTGGCCTTCTTCGACCCCTTCACGATCACCGAAGAGCCGGGCGCGTCCGAGACGAAGACGGAGACTTCGCCCTCCATGTCGCGGGCGGACTCTATCTCGGCGTCGACGTAGAGCTTCTTCTCGCGCCACGAAGGACGGACGAAGAAGTCGTCCACGTAGGCGGGCGTCCGCGCGACAAGCATCGCATCGCCGACTCTCGTCTTGCCGTTGCGGTTCGCGTAGGACCCGTCGCCGCGCCCTACGTAGGCGACTGCCGGACGCTCCACTGTCTTGATTTCGTTCTCGGATCCGAACTTCAGGAACTGGGAGATTTCCACCATCCCGTCCGGCGCGTAGGCGGTCCCCGCCTTCCTGCCGTTGACGATCACGTCCACCTCGCAGAAGGCGAGCTTCTGCTCGAAGCCGACGCTCCTGCCCTTCCAGTCGGCGGGAATCGCGACCTTTTCACCGTCGAGCCTGAGCCGGGGAAAGTCCGCCGTCCCCGTCCATGCGCACAGTCCGGCCAGGACCGCCGCCAATATGCTTTTCTTCATTTGTCTTCCGCCTTTCGCTGTGAATGTTCGCACGTCTTCGTGTTTACCTGTCCAGATGGCGCCGAAATGCCGGCAGTGATGTTCCCTGCATTACCAGTACCTGAAGATGTAGATGTTGCCGAAGCCCTCGCCCGGCGTGTAGTAGCCTGAATAGGACATCAGCTCCTCGAAGTTCGCGGGCCTCACGCAGTTCTCGGACTTCTTGTAGACGAGCTGGCGCGCAAGCGCGCGCGGATCGGGCGCGGCGCCCATGTTCGTCAGGAGGCGCGCGTAGATCGTCGGAACACGGATGCGGTCGGGACGATTGAGTCCGCGAACCCACTTCTGCCCGTCGGCGGACTTGTTCACGAAACGCTTCAGGGACTGCACCGGATCGAACTGCGCGCACACGATCGAGCCGCCCGCCTTCGTCTCGATGACGGCGACGTATCCGCCGAGCGCGAGACGCCCCTTCTCCGGCATTTCGTATTTTGCGATCTCCTGCCAGTCCTGCCAGTGCAGGATCTCGCGTCCGATCGCACGGGTGAGCGGATCCTTCGGCGACGGCTCGACGCTGTAGGGCAGCTTCTTGAAGAAATCGCTTTCGCACCACTCGCGGCTCAGGAGGCGGGCGAGCTCGCCGCGGTCCTTGAGGACCGGATCGTTGGCCATCCAGGCCTCGACGTCCGCGGGCGTCGGGGCCTTGCCGGCACGCTTCACGCCGAAGCCGGCCTCCAGCCCTTCGTTGCGGTAGCAGAGGACGTCCGCGCCCTTCCTGATCGCCCCGGCGAGGTCCTTCGCCTGGACGTTCGCGTCGGATCCGGCGACGACGATGGCGCGCTCCGGGATGTCGCCGGCGCCGGACAGCGCCTTCGCGCCGGGGTAGCCGATCATTCCGAGGAGCTTCGCCGCCTCTTCGCCCAGGGCGACGACCGGACGGTCGGCGGGCTCTTCCCTCTCGAGGAAGAACTGACGGAGGACGGCCTCGGCCGTGCGGCGGGCGCCCGGATCGTCCTTCATGCGGTCCTCGAACTGGAACGCGCAGTAGACGACCTTGCCCCTGCCGTCGAAGAAGCTCATGAGCGCGCTGTACTCGAGGTTGAAGGCGCCGGCGATCTCCGGGCGGAATCCGACGATGTTCGGGGTCCGCGGCAGCAGGCAGGCGAGCGCGTAGTCCCGGAGCCACTTCGGCCCCTCGCCGCCGAGTCCGCCGTACTCGTGGTCCTCGCCCCACCTGTTCCCCACCCCGAGCATCGGACATCCGCGCCAGTGGTGGAGGTCCGTCTGCGACAGCGAGGCGAGCGCGGGCGAACAGAAGTCGCGGACGAAGAGGTCGCGGCTCTGGCGTCCCTCGCTGTTGAAGCCCATGTCGTCCAGGAATGCCTTGGGCTGGAAGAGGAACATCACCTTGAGTCCCCTGCGGATGCGGTCGGGACTGAGCGACATCTTCGTCTCCTCGAGGGCGGACCTGCCGACGATCAGGTATTCGTCGCCATCCTTGAGGTCCTCGAACGAACTGATCCTGCGGTAGCCGGTGACGCCGAGGTCGTCCAGCCAGCTCGGAAGCGAGTTCGTCGGATCGAGGACGGCGAATGCGGGGAAGGTCCCCTCGGGAATCTTCACCGGACGCGGCGTAACCTCGAACGGGATCTCGTCGCGGAACACCTCCCTGCCCGCGTCGTCGCGGAAGACCGCGGAGATGGTGCCGGACGTGCGCTCGGCGACCTCGGGCGCGTCGAACCCGATCTTCTCGCCGGCCACGACGTTGCACTCGAGCCGCCTCCTGACGGTTCCGCCGGCGATCCTGCCGCCGCCGAGCGCGGCCGTCCACTCGCAGCTGAACGTCCGCTCGTCGTAGCGGTCCCACATCATCACGATCTGCCTCTCGACCCTGTCGCCGGGGAAGTAGTCGTGCACCGGGTTCGTGTGCCGCGGCCAGCCGCCGATGTAGCCGAGGAAGTCGTGGTTGCCGAGCTGGTAGACGTAGTAGCTGGGCCACAGCCACCTGGGCTCGCCCTGGACGAAGTCCTTGAACTGGTGCAGCGGCCTGCCCATGTCCGTCTCCTTCGGATGGTAGTACAGGAAGTCCTCGTAGACCCGGTCGCCCCAGTTGCCGAAGCCCTTGAGATAGAACCAGACGAGCCCGCCCTGTCCGCCGTCGGCGCGGTACGCGCGGTTGACGCGCCAGACGAGGTTGGAGGTGAACTCCCAGAACATCGGATGCGCCTCGAGCGGATAGTCGGGATAGCCCTTGATGAAGTTGACGGACTTCTGGAGCGGAGCGGTGCGCTCGATCGCCTCGTCGCCGTAGTATTCCGCCAGGAACTCGGGAACGGACGGCACTCCCGGACCCATGTCCCACGACCGCTCGTATGGCTGGCCGAACTCGCTGCCCTGCCACGGGATCTTCCCGTGCGTCGCCCACGCACTCCAGAAGTCCTCGCGCTCCTGCATCGGGATGAAGTTCATGTAGAGGTTGTGGCTCGCGATGTCGCCGGCCCAGTTGCCGTCGCCGTGGGAGAAGAAGAGGACGTTCGGATTGCACAGGTGCCCGACCTTCGCCGCCCTGCGCGCGAGCTTGGTGCGGTCCATGGTCCTGTCCGGGCTGCCGGCAGCCAGCCAGTCGGGACGCTGCTCCCAGTTGGGGACGCAGTTGTTCACGCCGGTGTAGTACATCACGATGCACGGTTCGTTGCGGTTGCGGCGCAGGTTGGCCATCATCAGCATTCCGTACGCCTCGAGCCGCGCCGGCTCCTTCATGAAGGCCCCCTGCTCCGGGTATAGGATGTTCGGAGCCGGGGCGATGAAGCCCATGCCCATCTCGGAGAGCGTGTGCAGGTACTTCGCGTCCAGCTGCGGATCCTTCTGGAGCTGGTGCGAATAGTGGATCGTGTTGTATCCGATCCGGCGGAGGAAGTCCGCGCCGTAGGCGCTGTTGTTGTGGTGGTGGTACACGGTGCGGAACGACTGTCGGTGCCCGTTCATGTAGATGTCCTTGCCGTCCACCCACACTTCGCGGAATCCGAAGGTGAAGGGTCCGTACACGGCCTTCTTGCGCTCCGATCCGTCGATAGTCACCTCCATCGTGTAGAGGTAGCCGCGCCCGAGCTCCCAGGTTATCGGGTCCTTCCACGGAATCTCCGGCCTGAGGTGCGAGATGCCGGCGCACAGGTTCTCCTTGAAGTTCTTCTTGTGGACGACCTTGCCGTCCGCGTCCTTGACGACGACGGTGAGCACCGCCTTCTGCTCGCGCTCGGACAGCACCTCGGTCTCGACCGTGAGCGTGTGCCTGCGCCACGAGGTGTTCGCGAAGACGTCGAGGATGCGGGTCCTGGCGCCGGAGACGAGCGTCGGGGCCTTGCCGTCGAAGTTGAGCGCGCCCGCCCCGGCCTTCGGATTGTACTGCTTGGCGACTACGCCCTTCATGTTCTCGGGGATGCCCCAGCCCTTGCAGGTGAGGAAGATCAAGACCTCGTTCGGCGCTCCGTACTTGAGCGCCGGCGAGACGATGAGAGTGTCCACCGCGCCGCGCGTATAGCCGACGCGCCTGCGGTTCACGAACACGATCGCCGCGCCGTCCGTCATGGAACCGAACTCCATCGTCACCATGGTGCCCTTCCACGCCGCGGGGATGTCGACGGTCTTCTTCACCCACAGCGAACCGAAGGAGGCGTCCGATCCCTTCTTCGGCTTCTTGAACGAATAGCCTTCACGCTTCTGCTCCCAGAGCGGACCCTTGAGCCACCAGCCCGTCTTCTCGAACTCGAAGGTTCCCCACCGGTCGGGAGTGTCGACCGGGAAGCGCAGGTCCGGACCGGACACCCTGCCGCCGAAGTCGTTGTTCGGACACGACAGCTTCACCGGCGTGACGTCGCCGGTCTCCTTCGACTTCTCGGGATTCCCGACGAAGTAGAGCCCCCAGCCGTTCCGGTCGATCTTGATCCTCTCCGAACCGTCGGCCAGCTTCTCCACCTTGGCGTCTGCATTCTTGTCCGGCGCTGCGAAGGCGTCGAAGCCCGCGACGAGCGCGGCAGCCACCATAGCCAGTTTTACCACTTTCTCCATTGTCCCCTCTGTCGAAATGACCATTTCAGAATTGTATGCCTCAATTCTACCACAATGCCCGTTACGACGCCACCCCTACTTTGGTAGGGGGCAATCCCAGGTCTGATTTCGGTGCGGGAATATGGTAGAATATTCCTCATGGGAGTGAATATGCAGAACAAGGACCCACGTCTGTCTGTCTGCTCGACTTGTCCGCGGCACTGCCGGCTGAACGAGGGAGCGACCGGCTTCTGCCGCGCACGCAGGGCGGAGGGCGGACGCGTCGTCGCGGCGAACTACGGAAAGATAACGTCGATTGCGCTAGATCCGATCGAGAAGAAGCCTATTGCGTTTTTCCATCCCGGCGAGAACGTGCTTTCCGTCGGCAGTTTCGGATGCAACCTGCGGTGCCCGTTCTGTCAGAACGACTCCATTTCGCAGTGCGGTGCGGACTCTGCGCGATACCAGTCCGCGACGCCTGCGGAGCTTGCCGACCTGGCGCTCAGGGTCAGGCGCGAACGCGGCAACATCGGGCTCGCCTACACCTACAACGAGCCGCTTGTCGGATGGGAATTCGTGCGCGACTGCGCAAAGGAAGTCCGTGCGCGGGGGATGCTCAACGTCCTTGTCTCGAACGGATGCGCCGAGGCTTCGGTCGTCGAGGAGCTTGCGCCGCTCATAGACGCCGCCAACATCGACCTGAAGGGACCGTCGCAGGAATACTACGACTGGGTCGGCGGAGACTTTGCAGCCGTCTGCCGGACGGTCAGGGCGCTTCATTCCGCCGGATGCCATGTGGAGGCGACGACGCTGGTCGTGCCAGGGCGGAACGACTCAGACGGCGACATCGACGCAATCGCGGAGCGCATCGAATCCGTCTCGCCCGACATTCCGCTTCATGTGACGCGCTTCTTCCCCCGCTACCAGATGGCCGCTGCCGCGCCCACGTCCGTCGCAACCGTCCGGCACCTCGCCGATGTCGCCCGCCGCCGCCTTTCACGCGTCCTCGTCGGAAACTGCTGAGGGACGAGAATCAGCGCCTGCGGGGCTCGGACTGGGCTCCCTGCCAGCCGCATGGAAGGTATCCGATGCGGGCCATCTCTGCATCGGTAAGACGCACGTCGGCGGGCAGGGGTCCGGGACGGTCCGCGGGCTCGAACTTGTTCGGGCGCGGGTCGGAAACGGGGATTACCAGCCATTCCCTGCCGGCGGAATCGCGCTCGACCCGCCCCCCTTCCGCGACTACGACCTTGCGGACCAAACCCTCGCAGGCCGCGACAAGGGCGTCCCAATCGTAGTCCGTGAACTCCCACTTCGCCTTCTTGTCGAGTCCGCTCGTGTATTCCGGCGGAATCCCCTTCGCGCCGAGCTGGACGCCGAGGACACCGCAGGCCGAGGAAGGATTGCAGTCAGAGTCGCATCCGCACCGTGTCGCGATGTCCACCGTCCGACTGAAGTCTCCCTCGCCGAAGAGATAGCCGATGACGACATACGCGCCGTTGAGCCTCACGTCTATCTCGGGACACGAGACGTAGCGTGCGCCCTTCCTGCCGTAGTAGTATTCGCCGGTCACCTTCTTCCACGCCGTCGTCCAGTCCTTGGGATTGGCACGGTAATCCGCGAGCACCTGGCGCACCATCGCGGCGTATTCGGATTCCTCCGGGATGCTCTTGAGGGCCGCTTCCACCACGGCGACGCGATCGTCGGCGAAGAACGCCTCGGAGTACATCGCGCCGATGAACTGTCCCGCGTAGAGTCCGTCGCCATAGTTCATGATCGCCCCGAAGGTGTTGCCGAGGGCGATGGCCCGATTGGGCATTCCGGGCGCGATGATTCCGCTGTAGTCCGCCTCGATCTGGTAGTCGATGTCGTATGGCGTGGGATGGAAGCGGGGATGTCCGCACCAGGGCGCGGCGATTCCGCGGCGAAGATTGTCGCGGGCGTTGGCGTTTGCACACCAGAGACGGTAGCGGGAGTTGGCGAACTCGATTCCGGCCTCGCGCGCGGTGACGTCGAGCCCCTTCCGGACCAGGACGTCGAGGAAGGTCATCTCCACGTAGATGTCGTCCTGCGAGAAGGTGTTGTTTATCATCTCCGGCTTCCACGTCGGCATCTTCTCGTCCAGGATGGTTGCACCGATCGTCTTGAACTCCGTAGGCGCGCCGTAGGCGACGCCGGCGGACTGTCCAAGCCACGCACCCGCCATCTTGTCGCGGTAGTCCTCCATCGAAAGCCGCCGCTCGGCTCCGCTGGCGACGACGGCCGCGGAGGTCGCAAGCACCGCCAGCATGGCAGTTCCCAGATCACGTTTTGCACTCATAACCATCCTCCTTTGCATTGTGGAGCCAGCCCCCTTCGACAAGCCCCGGTTTGTCTTTGCCCAACCGTGCGGTGAACATTATACCACAAAACCGAGCCCTCCACGCCTGCAGCGTCCGTCAATCGCGCGGGTTATGTAATAGCCCGCCACAAGACCAAGCACACTATAGGGGGCGGAGAGCAGCATGATGAGCGGCGTGTTGGCCAACCCCAACATGATATCCTTCGCGAGTTTCGCCTGCCAATTGTACGGGATGAAACCGGCAAGCATGTCGTGGTACGAATACAACGCGCTTCCGAATGGAGTGGCGAGCGCCAGAGAAGCGAAAATCACGAGCCATATCTGGACGCATCGCCGCCAGCCGACGACCGTTCCGTCGCGGAAGACCGACCAGCATGTGCCCACCACGGCATACGATGCGGCCGCGACGGCGATGTACTGGAACGGATGCTCCCAGTGATAGAGGAACATCCTGGGCGCCGCGCCGAACACGACTACCCTGCCGAACAGCATGTACGACAGCACGGCGAAGATGCCGTAGCCTGCGGATGCGGCCGCGAAGCACGCCGCGAAATATGCCGCCGCCAGGCCAATCACCGATTTTATCCTTTTCATAATACCTCCTTCATTCGAGTTCGGCGCTACACTCGTCAAGGAAGTACGCGCGGTGGGCGACACGGCTAATCAGGTGATAGCACCGATTTGGAAGATTTATCCTGCAGCGTCTCATGCCGAACAGTATATCATAAACTCCCGCTACTGTGGTAACCATGTCAGACCCTGTAGCCTCCAGGAATTTCATCGAGCAATTTCCACCGTACCACATTTCACAATGCACCCGCAAAATGGTGCTTTGCAAGCTTCAATACAGTCCCACCCGATTCTCACGAATTCATCCTATTTGCATGGAAACACCACAGCAGAAACCTCGTCCACACTATTAGTTGGCCAGTCGACGTCTAATATAACTTCTACTCGTTCTACATTTCCATTGCATTCAAATCGCAAGCAATATGATGCATCACTGGATGTAAAACATTCACCTTTGCTCACAGCATTGGTAGAAGTGGAGGTTTTTACGTGCCCGTTGACAGAAACACTATTAACGGATTTTCCACACTTGACCCCAGAAACTCTCAAGCAATATCTACCTTTCATGAGAGTCAGAAATAGCGCATTCCTCCCTGAAACCAATTCAACTCTCTCAATTGGCATAACTGTCATATACAATAGACTTCCATATGCCCAGACAACTGGCCAAAGAAACACCAGCAGACCTGCAATTACTGCGAACACTATTCCAAGCGATCTTTTCCCTAATATCATTTCGGCACCTCGATTTCGTTATTTACGCTTAGAGCCAACAGGGTCAGACCTGATTGCCACAGTAAATTGCCACAGTAGGTTTTCCTTGTCATAGCGGCGCGACCCTTCCGGTTCGCCGCTTGCAATCCTCCAAACTCAAGCGCGCGGTGGGCGACGCGGCTGATCAGGTGATAGCACCGATTTGGAAGATGTATCCTGCTACGTCTCATGCTGAACAGTATATCACAAACTCCCGCTACTGTGGTAATTTACTGTGGTAACCCTGTAGCCTCGCCTGTATACCTCTATGGGCGCTTCCAATCAACGACTTCTATCAATATGGATACTATACCGCAATTCACCGCTATCTATTAAACTCTCCTCCCCCGAAGGTATGACATTATGAAGGCTAAGAGTCATTGACTTCAATCCTTCGGGCACAGCGCTCCCTTTGACGGACGACGGGCGAAACTCAATGAAGCGAATTGTTGGCGAATACAATCGCAACGTAACATCCGTATACTCCCCCAAGTCAGGGACCTCAACAACGCCCGCACTATTATTCTCTATGGAATCGGAAAGCTCAAATGCATGATATTTTGAGCCTCTGCGCTCGCCTCTTTCCAGCGGCCCCAAATTGCACCATACGGACAGTTTACACCTCTCCAATTGAGGCAAACTCTTCAAAAACTCCCGAAGCATATCCTTCCTCAACGGACCTTTGTGCCCGTAACAACTCAATTCTAGCCTACGCAGACTTTTCATCTGCATCAGACATTCCAAACAGTTATCAACATCATCCTGCCCTCGTGTATCTAATATCATTGTCTCTGGATGAGGGAAAAGTGTACACAGAGTCGTCACATT
>JAFONM010000027.1 GCA_017418445.1 Kiritimatiellia bacterium | reverse complement strand
CGGTGCCGAAGGGCTCGCCCGGCTTCATCGCGGCGACACGTTCGCGCAGCACATCCGCGATGCGTGCGTTGAGCGACGGGCGCCCTCTGGATTTCACCTTTTTCGCCATGACGAGAGCAGATTACCACAAATCCACCTCACCCGTCAACCAGAAATTATACATGTATAAAAAATAAACCACCCGCCAAGCGGCACGCCCCCTCGATTCGCCGCTTGCCACCTTTACCTGTTCCCCTTCGCGCGATTGTGGGTCTTGCAAAGCATTTGGCAGTTCGAAATGTCGGTCGCACCGCCCTTTGACCAAGCCGTCACGTGGTCTGCGCCCATCTCGCCAATCTTCCAAATACGCTTTGCGCTCGCCTCGTGTCCGACCGCGCACAGCGGGCAATTCGAAACGCCGCGCTTCTCGGCGTCCGCAGTCTGCCGCGCATAGACCTGCTTCTTCTCCTTGTCACTGAATACGCGCACGTTGAGAAGCCGCGCCTCCTTCTCGCCGCCAAGCACATACTCGAAAATGCCGCGTCTGTACGTCACGAACTCGTCGCCGTAAAGCTCCTCGACGCGCCGCCAGACCCTCTCGGGATTGTAGGCCGTCTTGCGGTACGTCTCGTAGAGCCGTCCCCATTCGAGACCGCACATTTCGTCCTTCACGCCCTTGAACACGCCGTCGATCCAGTCTATGACGCTCGTGAAGTACGCCTTCAGCTCCCTGATGAATTCGTCCATGTCCCCGTGGGCGTCGCGGATTTCCACTTCTGCGCCCTTTTCCGACGCCGCCCGACGCACCTCGCCGGCCGCCCGGATCGCCGGCTCCCAGAGGAGGTTGCCCGCGAGAAAAACGATTGCGCGCTTCACAGCCGAGGCATCGCGCACGAAGAGTCCCACTCCTGCGCGGCGCTCTACGAGTCCCCTGGCGATCAGCGCGTCCACCGCCTTGCGGGCCGTCATGCGCGAGACTCCGCACGCCTTCGCGAGCGCGACCTCGGAACCGAGCGCGGCCCCGGGTGCGGCGCTCTCCACCGCCTTCTTCAGTTTCGCCTCGGCCCGCTCGTACGGAGAGGCCTTCGCAATGCCTTTTTTCGTCTTCACGAGGCACAGTCTACCATAAAACCGTTCGCGGAGTCAACGAGAATTTTAGACATGTATATTTTTTTAGCTATACATGTATCTCAAACAGGCAATGCCACCAGGCACACGGGCAGTGAGCGGGCGTGGGACCGCGCGGCGGGGCAGGACGCCGCGGGCAGACGGCGGCTCGAGGCCGCGGGGCCGGCCGCGAGGAACCGGGCCTCAGCGGGTCCAGAGCTTCTCGAGCGCGTAGTAGGCGCGGGCCTCGGGAGAGAAGACATGGACGACGACGTCGACATAGTCGACGACGATCCACCCGCTCTCAGGATCGCCCGAGGTACGGAAGCTCCTGACGCCGGCCTCCTTCATCGCGGCCTGCGTGGAGGCGATCAGCGCCTTCAGGTGGGGCGCGGCCGCGCCGGTGGCGACCACGAAGAAATCCGCGAGCGTGCTGACGCCGCGAACGTCGTAGGACTTGATGTCTGCGCCCTTCGCATTTTCAAGGGCGGCGACGATCTTGGAGACTGTTTCTTCGACTGTCATGGAAATATTATACCAAAAAAGAGTCCGTTGATGTCAGTTCCCGGAGGGCTTCGGGGCGGACATCGCATCGGGCAGCGGCGGCTCGGCGGCCCTGAGGACCCGGTCGAGCTTCGAGTCCAGCGAATCGAGCTTCCTGTCCAGGGCGTCGAGCTTCGAGTCCAGCGAGGTCGACCTGGTCAGTATCGCCTCGCCGTAGTACTCGATCTTCCCGCGCACCTCGGCGTTGTCGCGGTCGACCTTGGAGAAGATGTCGCTGTTGGTGACGCCCCCCTCCCTGAACAGGATCACGACGAGAATCACTATCGTCAACATGGCGACAAGCAACGCGATCTTGGTCTTCATGGTTCCCTAGCGAGCTCCTTTCCTGCGCCAGACGTTCATCCCCTCCTCGACGTGCTGCGGATCGAGGATGTTGCCGGGTAACACCTTCGCGCGAATCGTGTAGTACGTGTCGGGCGCGTTCCAGGCGTCGCCGGCGATGCGGATCGGCAGGTTCGACCTGGTGACAGTGCCGATCGACTCGAAGCCCTGCGCGCGCAGCTGGGGAATCGACTGGGGCACGTAGCTGAAGGAGCGCGAGGGGCGCGTCTTTCTCGGCCCGCCTGCCGCGGATGCAGCGACCTTGCCCGTCCCGCCGCCCGTCACCGAGGCAGGCAGCTTCACGCCGTCGTAGGTCGAGCGCATCGTGTCCGTGTTCCCGTAGAGAACCTTCGCGAGATAGTCGTCCGCCGAAACGAGGCGCCTGGCGCGGACGTCGGGATCGCAGCTGTGCCGCGAGGCGAGCCCCAGTATGCGCCTGACGGAAGGCATCGCGAAGAGCATTCCGCAGCGCTTCCTGCCGCGACACTTCTTCTTCTGCCACTTGTTCGGATTCGCGTACGCGACCATCGAGTGCGTCACTACGTTCTCGTCCGGAATGGAGTAGTACGCCTGCAGCTCCTCCACGAGCGCACGTATGGAAAGGAGCTGGACGAGAGGCATCGCCTTGTCGTGGTATCCGACGCACTCGATGCCTATCGAGAAATCGTCCACGTCCTCCCTGCCGTTCCACATGGAGCATCCCGCGTGGAACGCCACGCGATGGCGGTCCACGATCTGGTAGACCATCCCGTCCTCCGCCACGCAGTAGTGGGCCTCGCCCCTCTCGGAGAGGCGCCTCAGGGATCCCTTCGCGGGGGCTTCGGTCGTGTGGAGGACGATAAGGGTCGTGGAGGCGCGGACCCTGCGGTCCGGATTCTTCGGGCTCCTGTACCTGGTCGACACCGACACCTTCGCGTCCGCCGTCGCGGAAACGACGGCGAGCGCAAGGGCCAGTATCGTCCCTATGAGCCGCATCAGATGCTGAGCGCGGTCTTCGACCAGGGCTCCTTGCCCTGGAGGAGCGACGGGGTCGTCATCTCGGGCGGAACGGGGATTCCCAGCATCTGGAGCGCGGTCGGCGCAATGGCCGAGAGCTTCGCGAGCGGCGCGAGTCTCACGCCGGCGGAATCGTTCGCGACGTAGAAGCAGTCGACGAGGTTGAGCGTGTGCGAGGTCTTCGTCATGCCGGTCCCGTAGTCGACCATCTGCTCGGCGTTGCCGTGGTCCGCGAATATGAGGACGTGGGCGTCGAGCTCGAGGAGGCGCGGGAGTATCTTCCCGATGCACTCGTCGACGACCTCCGTCGCCTTCGTCGCGGCCTTTATGTCGCCCGTGTGGCCGACCATGTCGCAGTTCGCGTAGTTGACGACGATGAAGCCGTACGGATTGTTCTCGAGGCGCTTGAGGAGCGCGTCCGTCACGTTGTAGGCGTCCATCTCCGGATGGGACGCGAACGTCGCCGGGTCGAAGCGGCTCTTGATCTCGACCTGCTCCTCGCCTTCGCTCGGAGTCGTGGACTTTCCGTTGAAGAAGCTCGTCACGTGGCGGAACTTCTGCGTCTCCGCGATGCGGAGCTGCCTGATGCCGGCCTTGGAGACGACCTCGCCGAGGAGGTTGTCCATTCCGCCGCCCGCGCCCATCGCCCCGAGGAGGTAGTCCTCGAACTCGTCCCAGTAGCGCGTGAAGCCGAGATACGTCGCCTTGGGCGCGGCGTGGCGGTCGCCCGGATAGTCCTTGGAGACGAACGCCTGCGTGAGCTGGATCGCGCGGTCCTGGCGATAGTTCGTATGCATGATCGAGTCGCCGTCCCTGACGCCCTCGTATCCCTCGACGACGCACGGCGGGATGTACTCGTCCGTCATCGGCGTTCCGTCGGGCGTCTTGTCGTTCGCGTAGGACTCCCTGATAGCATCCTCGACGGACCTGATCCTGCGGCCCTCGCAGGAGACGATGCAGTTGTAGGCGGTGTCGGTGAGCGTCCAGTTCTTGACGCGGTCCATGCCGTAGTAGCGGCCCATGATCGTGCCGATGCGCGCATTGCCCACGGCGCCGAGCTCGGACTTGAGGCGCGCGATGTACTCGAGCGTCGAGCGGGGCGGCGTGTCGCGTCCGTCGAGGAACGGATGTACGACGATGCGGCCCTCGGGGAACTCGGAGCGCGCGCGCTTCATGAGCTTGTAGAGATGCTCCTGGTGCGCGTGGACGCCCTCGTCCTGGAGGAGTCCGAGGAAATGGAGCTGGCTGTTGTTCTTCTTCCAGTTCGCAATGAGGTTCGCCCACCTGGGGGACTCGAAGAGAGAGCCTGACGAGAGCCCGTCGTCGATGCGCTTCAGCTCCTGCACGACGATCCTTCCCGCGCCCATGTTGAGGTGACCGACCTCGGACGAACCCTGATAGCCGTCAGGAAGCCCCACCGCCTCGCCGCAGCAGTCGAGGAGGCAGTGCGGATACCTCGCCCGTATCTGGTCGATTACAGGAGTTTCTGCGAAGAAGGCGCTGTTGCCCTCCTTGCGCGGATTGACGCCCCAGCCGTCGCGAATGATCAAAACTACCGGTCTCATTTATCTTGTTTTCTCCTTTTCTTGAAATTGGTTCCGTCAATTATACCAAATTTCGGACCGGAGTGGAGCGCCGACATGGAGGAAAAAAGAGCTAGTCGACCGGGGCCGGAGCGAATGCGTAGGGATCGGGAGTGAAGAAGCCGCCCAGGAGATTGACCTTGTCCGCGCCCGGCGGCATCGCGCCGTCCTCTTCGATCTTCCCGTCCTTCGTGTGCGCGAGGGTGATGTTCGCCCTGGCCTTCGGGTTCTTCCATATGACGACGAGGGGAGTCGTGCCGGCCTTGGGAAGGACGAGCTTCCATGTGCCTCCGCCATTCGAAGGGAGCATCCTCCTGCCGCCCAGGTAGACTTCGACCTCGCCGCCTCCCGAAATGGCGAGCGTATGCTCCTCGCCCATGTCGCCGCCGATGCGGTATACGGTGTAGAGCCACACCCCGGCGGCGCCCTTGGGAATCGCCACGTCCGAAATGTCGAGGTTCCCGTCGCTGTCGGGCCGATAGGCGGTCTCGCTCCAGTACGTCGCCTTCGTCTCGCCGTGACGGTCCGTCGCGAGCTGCTCGTTCCTGACGTTCCCCGCGAGGGCCGCCTCGTGGCACTCGGGCATCTTCTCGATGATCCTGGGAACGGGCACGGCGACGGCCGCGACGGGGCACGGCCTGTGGCGGGGCTTCGCGCCGCCCTTCGCCCATGTTATCCGTCCGAGCACCTCGTCGCCCGGATCCACCTCCAGGTTCGTGAGGAGTCGCGCCCAGAACTGGAACATCCTGGTCGTCGAGAGCCTGATCGCCTCGAACTCGGCGCCCTTCGCGCCGCGGCGCTCGATCTCCTCCGGATCGATGAGGCAGAAGACAAGATACGCCGAGCCCGTCCTCCTGTATGCGAGAAGTCCGCCGCAGTCTATGGAGAGCCCCTTGTCGGACTTCGTGAACACGCGCGCCTGGAGCGGATCGCGCCAGTGGAAGTGCGCGGCGCTCATTCCGCGGAGAAGCGGATTGTCCGGATTGTACGGGACCCGGTAGAGTCCGGACGCGATGCGCTCGCGCATCTTGCCGTCCTTCAGGCCCTTGAGCGCCGGATCGTCCCTGAACATGTCCTTCGTCGACGCAGGCGTGAGGCCCGCGCCCGCCATGGCCCCCTCGTTCCCGAGGAACACCACGCTTATGCCCCTCTGGTTCAGCCTGCACGCGCCCTCGTAGGAGAGACGTGTTTCGGGTCCGCACAATATCACGCTGCGGCTCGGGGCCTTCTTTCCATGGACGTACTCCCTGACAGGGACGCCAAGTCTGTCCGCTATCGAACGCGTCTTGACGTCGAGCGTGTAGAGTCCGCGGTCGTGAGGAGCCTCCTCGCCGTAGAGGAAGTCCCTCATCACCGCGTCGGCCACGGCGGTCGCCGCGGCGTCCCTGCCTATGCAGCGCTCGAACTCGAGCGTGCACATCGTGACGGACCCCCTTCCGCACAGGAATTTCATGAGGCCGGAGTAGGCGAGGTCGAACTCGCCGTCCACCTGCGGCACGAATCCGACGGCGTTGGGCGTGTTCAGCGTCTGTGCCGCTATTGCCATGTCGTAGATCCATCTCGGCCCCCTCGGCGTGGACTTCGGGCGGACGGGTCCGTATCCGATCTCGTGCCACATGCCCTTCATCGCCTCGCAGTGCGGTGCGCCAAGCCAGTCGTGCAGGTCTTCCGGCTTCAGGCCGCCCAGGAACCTGTTCCCGCGGTCCCTCAGATAGAGCCTGCGGGACATCGTGCCCTCGCCCTCGAATCCGAGGCTCGACCAGCCCTGCGCGCTCTGGGGCAGATACAGGATTCTCTGCCCCGTCCTGACGGCGTTCCGGTCGACGTTGAACGCTCCGTAGTCGAGCGCGTCCTTGCCGACTATCAGTCGCGGGAGGGACTTGCCGTCCTCCAGGGACGAGAGGCGCCTGTAGCGCGGAATCCCCAGCGCCTTCAGTATCGCCTCGCTCCGCCCGACCGGATCGTAGAGTCCGATGTCGGGAAGCCTGTCCCACTTGCGCGCATACCTCGGATGGACCTCGAACGCGAACGTGTCCGAGCCGATCTTCCTCCCCTTCGAGTCGAAGAACTCCGCGGAAATCTCGCCGGACGCCCTCTCCGGCAACTTCGGCAGGCCGAAACTGATCGCGAGCCCCTTCGTCTCCGCGCACCTGAGTTCGGCGCCGACATCGCCGCCTCCGACGTTCGATCCGCCGACAGTGGCGGTCCATCTGCACCTGAAGGTCGAAGTCCTGAATCCGTCCCAGCGCATCACTATGCACTTCTTCAGGGTGTCGCCCGAGAAGTATCCGTGCGTCTTGCCTCCCGGATACCGTATGCCGCCTATGTAGCCCAGGAAGTCCCGGTTGGCGATGGAGTGAATCCCGTACGACGGCCAAAGCCAGTCCGGATCGGCCGGCACGGCGTTCGTGAACTGGTAGCTGACCGAGTATGTGCGCCCGGGATCCGAGAGCCCCCCGTCCCATCTCCAGTCCGGCATTCCGAACGCCGTGTCGTCGTCGAAGGCGACCCACCCGCCGTTCACGCCGGCCGTGCGCCATCCGCGGTTCGCGCTTGCGACGAGGTTCGTCTGAAGGGCCCAGTAGAACGGAAACTGAATGCGTTCGAGTCCGATTCCGGTCCTGAGCTTCGCGTCGAGCGCACGCGGCACGGCGTACGCCTCTTCGCCGAAATACGCGGCGAGGCGCTCGGAACCCGTGAATCCCGCCCCGCCGGCGTACCAGCCGTCCCTGCAGGCGCTCCCGAACTCGCTCGCCTGGAACGGAGCCCTGCCCCTTTCGCTCCATCTGCACATCCACGTCTCGCGCTCCTGCAGCGGCGTGAAGCCGAGGAAGAGGTCGAGGCTGTTCACGTCCCCGCACGAGCCGTCCCCGAGGGACATGAAGAGGACGTTCGGATTGTACTTGCGCCCGATTTCCGCGGTTCGGTCCGCGAGCTTCGACCTGAAGCCGTCTCCGCCGCCGCTCGCCGTCCACTGCGGCTGTGCGCTCCATGCGGGCGAGATGTTCGTCGTCGCGAAGTAGCACATCGCGACGCACGGCCAGTTGCGGTAGCGCCTCACGTTGTCGGCAAGCGTCGCCTCGTAGGAGGCCGCCCTCGCGGGATCCTTCCAGAGCTCCTCCTGCTCGCCGAAGCGTATCACGGACGTCGGGATGACGGCGGCCATGCCGTGCTCCGAGAGCCACTCGAGCGTTTCCTCGTTTATCACGGGGCTCTTCCTGTCCACGCCCGACATCTGTATCGTGTTGAAGCCCATCCTGGAAAGGAACTCGCAGCCGTATGCGTTGGCGCCGTGGCCGTGGACGGCGCGGAAGCACTGGACGTGTCCGTTCATCATTATCCTGCGTCCGTCGCGCCATATCTCGCGGAAGCCGAACCTCACCGGCTTCTGCGGAAACTTTGCGCCCGACATGTCCATCACCGTGAGGCACAGCGTGTACATGTATCCGCGGCCGAGCTCCCACGTTGTCGGATTCTTCCACGGAATCGGATGCGAAACCTTGTTCTCGCCCCGCTCGAGGCGGAGCGTGACAGTGTCGCGAAGCACGACCTTCCCGTCCCTGTCCTTCACCTCCATGAGGAGAGACCCCTTCTGGAGCGACGGCGAGGATATGAAGGTCTCGACGATCAGGCGCTTCGTCTGCCACGAAGTGTTGGCGAAGGTGTCGTGCGCGAAGAGCTGCGTCTTGTAGCGGATGCTCGGAACACGGCCCGTGAAGAGGAATCTGCCGAGCCCGGCCGACGGGTCGTAGCGGTTCGGCGCCTCCGATCCGTCCGGCATCTTCCGCGTCGCGGGAAGGTTCCAGCCAGTGGATGACGCGAAGATCAGGAACTCGTTCTCGAAGCCGAACCTGACCCGATTCGTTATCTCCACGTCGCCGGCGCCCCTGTAGACGGCGCCGACGCGGCGCCTGTTGACGAAGACGACGCAGTCGCATCCCCTCACCCCGTCGAGGTGGAGGAACACGCGCCGACCCAGGCGATGGGATTCGATCTTCTGGCTGCGCCTCAGCCAGACGGCCCTGAAGAGGTTGGTGTCTCCGGGAGGCTCGAGAGACCTGGGCATGTGCACGATCCTGCCGCACACGGACGGCGAGAGGATGTTCCATTCGCGCCCTCTGCCGGGACGGAACTCGAACCGTCCCCACCTGTCCTCGCCCTCAGCCGGCCATCCGAGCGCCGGTCCCAGCGGCCTGTACTTCTCGTCCTCCTCTCCGCCGATGTAGTCGGGGACCCGCTCCGCCGGGTCCCCGGAGCGCCGCTCCGGAGGCGTGACGAACTGGAGGTCCCAGCTCCTGTAGAGTCCCTCCGGGTCCGTCTTCCCGCCCATTATCGGTTCCTCGTCCGGACCGTCCGCAGGCGGAGCCGCGACGGCGACAACTGCCGCCATCGTGACAATGCAACTGGCGATTATCTGCCACATTCTGGTGCCATTGTATCAAAAACGCCCCTGGGCGCGCAACATTTCCGACACGGCAAATCGCAAAAAAATCTGATATAATGTCGCGCATGGCAGACAGGTCGATTTCCCTTGTTTTCGGCACGGCGCTTCTGGCGATCGCGAACGTCGCGGCGCGGGCGGACGGATCAGTCGACTCCGCGGAGGAAAAAGCGCGCGCCGCGGAGTGCGCCGCGTTCCGCAGGGCGTGCGAACGATGCGGGCAGGACGCGGCAGGCATGTCGGTCGGGCTCGCCTCGTCCATGGCCAACGTCCGGCCCAGGGCGGACATCATACCGGCCGTGCCCCTTCGCGGCGTCCACGTCCGCCTGGCGCGCGGCGAGAGCGAGAGCGTACAGATCGTCGTCATGCCGGGAGACTCTGGCCTCCGCAACGTCAGGGTCTCGGTCTCGGACCTCGAACGCCGGGGAGGCTCCTTCTTCGGACTGTTCGGAGACACCCTTCCGGCGAAGAACATCGACTGCTCCGTCGTAGGTTACGTGCTGACGACGAACCGGCCGCCGTACAGGGTCGGATTCTGGCCGGAGGCCGGCGTGCGCAAGTGCGAGCGCGTCAAGCCGGGCTGGTGGCCGGATCCAATACTCGACTTCATGGATTCGACCGACATCGCGCAAGGCGACGTGCAGTCGTTCTGGATACGCGTGAGATGCCCCCGGGACCAGCCGGCAGGCGAATATCACGGCGTCCTCGCGGTCGCCGCGGACAACGCGGGCGTGTTCCGCGTCCCCTTTCGCGCGCGTGTATACGACTTCTCCGTCCCGGAATCCTCTCCGCTTCCGCTCGCGATCACCTTCGCGCCCCCCAGGTCCGGCGAGCCGGGAAGAATCGTCGCGGCGCGGGAAGCGGAATGGGGAGACTTCCTTTCGGACTACTACATAACGATGGACAGTCTCTACCACAGGGGCGACATCAGGTGGGACGTTCTCCAGGACCTGAGGAAACGCGGACGGCTCGGATACTTCAACCTCGGCTACTGGGACGGACTCGGTGACGGTCCCGGGGCCGAGGCGAAATGGCGCGGGACGACGCTCGCGAGGCTCAGGGACGCCTACTCCAGGGCGAAGGAGCTGGATCTCCTCGACCACGCATACGTCTACGGCTGCGACGAGGCGAAGACCAACTCGTTCGACGACGTCCGCCGCGCGGCCGAGATTCTCAAGAAGGAGCTTCCGGGCGTGCCGATATCGACGACGGCCCTCGATTTCGACTACGGAGTGGGCACGAGGCTCTCCGCGATAGACTGGTTCACCCCGCTCACGAAGTACTTCGATCCGGAAAAGGCCCGCATTTCACGCAGGGCCGGGCACCAGGTCTGGTGGTACATCTGCTGCATTCCGCCGGCTCCCCACGCGAACATGTTCGTCGAGTGTCCGCTGATAGAGGGACGCTTCCTGATGGGCGCCGCGGCCGTGCGGCAGCGTCCCGACGGATTCCTCTACTACCAGACGGCGGCGTGGAAGTCCCCCGGCTGCATCACGTCGGGGCCGTTCACGGACTGGAACGCATGCACGTGGCAGACGTTCAACGGCGACGGATGCTGGACGTGCGTCGGACCGAATGGACGTCCGCTCGCGACGATGCGCCTTGAGAACTTCAGGGACGGACTCGAGGACTACGCGTACGCGATGAAGCTGGAGGAGCTGCTCAGGAAACGGCGCCCGGGAAGGAACGACCGCTGGGCCGGGCGGGCGCGCGAGCTCCTCGCCGTTCCCGCCCGAGTCATGAAGTCGATGACGGAGTTCACCGGCGACCCGAACGACATCCTGGAATGGCGCGACGAGATGGCGGAACTGATAGAGTCTTTCTGACGTCCGACGCCATCCGCCGATTTTTGATATAATATCCCGGTCCGAAGAACGGGGCGTTGCACAGCCTGGTAGTGCGTCTGCTTTGGGAGCAGAATGTCGGAGGTTCAAATCCTCTCGCCCCGACCATTTTCCGGAGACGGCCGGGGGGCCGGGGGAGTTGAATTTCCGCATACGATTGTGGTATAATGTGATTTCTAAATTCATATACAAGGCAAACATAATGAAAAAGTTAGCTCTCATTGCGCTGGTGGCGTCCGTCGTTTGCGGCTGCGCCAAGGACGATTCCGACACCCTCAAGATGATCACCGAGGCCACGTTCCCGCCGTATGAGTTCATGCGCGGGCAGGAGATCGTGGGCATCGACGTGGAGATCTGCCGCGCCGTCGCCCGGAAGCTCGACAGGAAGTTCCAGTGCGAGACCGTCAACTTCGACTCCGTCATCCCCGCGGTCATCTCCGGCAAGGCGGACGTTGCGGCGGCCGGCATCACCGTGACCGAGGACCGCAGGAAGAACGTGGACTTCTCCGATCCGTACGTGAAGACGGGCATCGTGGTCATCTTCAAGAAGGCCGATCCCTACACCGGTCCCGACTGCCTCAAGGGCAGGCGCATCGGCGTCCAGGGCGGCACGACCTCCGAGGCGTACGTGCTCGAGGAGCTCAAGCAGGAGCCGGAGCGCAGCACCTCCCCGGCCGAATCCGTCGCCGGACTCAAGTCGGGCCGCTGCGACTTCGTCATCGCGGACGTCGACCCCGCCAGGAACTGCGTCAAGGGAGAGGACGACCTCGCCATCAGCGACTTCATCACGTCCGAGGAATACGCGGTCGCCATCAGAAAGGGACGTCCCGACCTGCTCAAGGCCATCAACGACACCATCGCCGAGTGCAAGGCCGACGGACGCCTCCAGAAATGGATCGAGCAGTATACGGCCGAGGCGGACAGCCAGAAGGACAAGTAGGAAACCGTCTGATTGCCTGGATTGCTTGATTGCCTGGTGATTAGGGTATGTGGCAGGGGCTGATCGACGATTTCACGCAGTGCTTCGTGGCCAACGGCAGGTGGGGGTACCTGCTGCGGGGCCTGGGGGTCACCATGGAGGTGGCGCTCTCGGCCATAGCGGTGGGGCTTCTTGTCGGCTTCCTGGTGGCGGTGATCCGGTCGTCGCACGACAGGTACGGCTACTTCAGGATACTGAACTTCGTCGCGAAGGTCTATCTCACCGTCATCCGCGGCACCCCGATGGTGGTGCAGCTCCTGATAACCTACTACATCATCCTCAAGTCCATCGACTCCAAGGTGCTCATCGCGATTCTCGCGTTCGGCATCAACTCGGGCGCGTACCAGGCGGAGATCATCCGCGCCGGCATCGAGTCCATCGACCCCGGGCAGATGGAGGCGGGCCGCGCGCTGGGGCTGTCGTACTGGCGGACGATGATCAGGATCATCCTGCCGCAGGCGATCCGCAACGTGCTGCCGGCCCTCGGCAACGAGTTCATCGTGCTCCTGAAGGACACTTCAATCGTCGGCTACATCGCGCTCATCGACCTCGCCAAGGGCGGCGACATCATCCGCTCCCAGACCTACTCGGTGTACCTCCCCTACCTCACGGTCGCGGCGGTGTACCTGGTGCTGGTAATGACACTGACCTGGCTTCTCGGGAAGCTCGAGCGGTACCTCAGGAATACCGGCGCGGACGTGGTGGGCAACGGGAGCTGACGGAACGGCCTGAAGTAAGGAGCGACACATGTCCGAAACACTGCTTAGCATAAAGGGACTCAAGAAGAGCTTCGGGAAGCTCGAGGTGCTGAAGGGTCTGACGACCGACATCAGGAAGGGAGAGGTGGTCGTGATGATCGGTCCGTCCGGCGGCGGCAAGTCCACGTTCCTCAGGTGCATGAACCTCCTCGAGCAGCCGACCGAGGGGTCCATCGTCTTCGACGGAATCGACATCGTGTCCGCGGACGAGGCCGTCAAGAACCGCGTCCGCAGCGAAATGGGCATGGTCTTCCAGCACTTCAACCTCTTTCCGCACCTTACTGTTCTGGACAACATCCGCCTCGCCCCGCGGCTGGTGCGCGGGCATTCACACTACGCGACGGCCAGGCAGGCGCTGGAGCTGCTGGACCGGGTCGGTCTCGCGGACAAGGCGAAGGCGTATCCGCAGCAGCTCTCGGGCGGACAGAAGCAGCGCGTGGCGATCGTCCGGTCGCTCGCGATGGAGCCCAAGGTGATGCTCTTCGACGAGCCGACCTCGGCGCTCGATCCCGAGATGGTCGGCGAGGTGCTGGACGTGATGAAGGACCTCGCGAAGAACGGCATGACCATGGTCGCCGTGACCCACGAGATGCGCTTCGCCAGGGACGTCGCGAGCCGCGTGCTGTTCCTCGAGGGCGGACGCATCGCCGCCGAGGGCACGCCGGCGGAGATCTTCGACCGGAAGCACGACGGACGTCTCGGGGAGTTCCTCGGAAAGGTGCACGTCGGCATGGGCTTCCGCGACAAGGTCAAGAGCGAACTCTTAGACATACTCGAGGACCGCGAGGTCTCGGAGGAGGAGCTCGCCAGGCTCAAGGAGCTGCTTGGCGGCGCCAGCAGGCAGTCCGACGGTTTTTCCAACCCAACCAAAAGGAGAACAACACAATGAAGACACTCAAGTTCACGCTCGGCGCGATGGCTGCCGTCGCCGCCGCCGCGTTTACCGTGCAGGCCGAGGAGGCCGCCAAGGAAGTCAAGCCCGAAGCCGCGGAGCAGGCGGAGGCCGAAGAGAACGAGGACGAGGAGTCCCCGCTGTTCGAGGTCTCCCTCTCCGCGGAAATCAATTCCGGGTACGTCTCGCACAACCGCATCTTCTCCGACACGCCCGTCGCGCAGTACGACGTCTGGCTGCAGATGAACCTGCCGGAGAACTTCGGCTGGATCGCCGCGGACATCTGGGCCAACCAGGAGCTCAACAAGCGCCACGCCCGCAACTGGAGCCACGGCGGAAACGGCGGCAACAGGCTCGGCGGCATCGGCGAGTTCGACTACGAGATCGTCTACGGCAACTCGATCGGACCGGTGAACCTCACGGCGTCCCACCTCTGGTACACCTATCCGCGCGGAGTCGGCGGCTGCTCCTCCAAGAATTCGTCCCAGAAATTCTGGACGGTCGGCGCCGAATACGAGAACGACTTCGTGACCCCCGGCGTCAAGTTCTTCTGGGAGTACTGCCATGACAACAAGCCGGACGAGGCGTTCATGATCGACTTCGCGCTCTCCCGCGAATTCCAGCTCACCAGCATCTCCAAGGACCTCTCGCTCGGCCTCACCTCCAAGACGACGCTCTACACCTCGGAGTACGCCAAGTACATCTCCGGCGGTGAACTGACCGACACCGTCTTCGGCGGCTGGGACAACGGCATCTCCCTCAGCTACGCGCTCACGGACAACGTCTCGCTCGGCGCGCACCTCAACTACCTCTACAAGATCGACCACCGCGTCCGCCACTGCGAGGGATGGGACTCCTATTCCGTCGGCAGCGGTCACGACACCCACGACGGATATCTCTACGGGGGCGTCTCCGCGAGCGTCTCGTTCTGATCCGACGAACAACTCATCCGGGGGACGGACATGAAAAACATGTTGCTGGCGCTTGCGGCCCTGGCCGCCACGTTCGCATTCGCGGAAGGAGAACCGGCGGCTGAGACGCCGGCGATTCCGGTGACGGTCGTCGTCGACGACGCGACCAATTCCTACAACCTCGCCGAGTTCGACTCGGCGAAGGAGTATGTTTCCGCCTACGCGGCCAACGTCCAGGGCGACAGGGAGTTCAAGGCCCACGAGGCGCAGGCGCTGGCAACCGTCCACACCAGGGAGCCGTTCTTCGGCACCTGGTGGGCGATCCTCCCCCCGCTCATCGCGATCTTCCTCGCGCTGATCACCAAGGAGGTCTACTCGTCGCTGTTCGTCGGAATCGTGGCGGGCGGCCTCCTCTACTCCGGCTTCGCCTTCGAGGGCACGGTCGTCCACGTCATGAAGGACGGCTTCATCACCTCGATCGCGGACGCCTACAACATCGGCATCCTCATCTTCCTGGTGCTGCTCGGTTCGCTGGTCGCGATGATGAACAAGACCGGCGCCTCCGCGGCGTTCGGAAGGTGGGCGCAGACGCACATCAGGTCGAGGGTCGGCGCGCAGATCGCGACGATCGTCCTCGGCATGCTCATCTTCATCGACGACTACTTCAACTGCCTCACCGTCGGCTCGGTGATGCGCCCCGTGACGGACGCGAAGCGCGTCTCCCGCGCGAAGCTGTCGTACCTCATCGACGCCACCGCCGCGCCGGTCTGCATCATCGCCCCAATCTCGTCCTGGGCCGCCGCTGTCGCGGGCTTCGCCAAGGGCGCGGGCGCGGAGAGCGGATTCTCCCTCTTCATCAGCGCGATCCCCTACAACTTCTACGCCATACTCACCATCGTGGCCATGTTCCTCTTCGCCGCCTCGAGGTTCGACTTCGGTCCGATGAAGCGGCAGGAGGAGAACACGCTCGCCGGCAAGCCGGACCTCGGCGCCATCGAGGACGCCACCGAGGCGCTCACCAGAAACGAGCGCGGACGCGTGATCGACCTGATCGTACCCGTAATCGTGCTCATCGTCTGCTGCATGATCGGCATGATCTACTCCGGCGGATACTTCGGCGAGGACAGGCCCGGCTTCATCCAGGCGTTTTCCGACTCCGACGCGTCGGTCGGCCTCGTCTTCGGGTCCATCGTCGCCGTCATCTTCGCCGTCGTCTTCTACCTCTGCCGCCGCGTCATCAGCTTCCGCGACTGCATGGACGCCTTCCCCGAGGGCTTCAAGGCCATGGTCCCCGCCATCATGATCCTCTGCTGCGCGTGGACGCTCAAGGGCATGACCGACTCGCTCGGCGCCAAGATCTTCATCTCGGACATCATCAACGGACCAGCCGCGGGACTCCAGAACTTCCTCCCTGCGATCATCTTCGTCATCGCGATCATCCTCGCGTTCTCGACCGGCACCAGCTGGGGAACCTTCGGCATCCTCATCCCGATCGTGCTCGCGGCGATTCCGACCGGGTCCATGACCATCATCGCCGTCTCCGCCTGCATGGCCGGCGCGGTCTGCGGCGACCACTGCTCGCCGATCTCGGACACCACCATCATGGCGTCCGCGGGCGGACAGTGCAACCACATCGTCCACGTCAACACCCAGCTGCCGTACGCGCTGCTGGTGGCGGCGGTCTCGTTCGTCGCCTACATCATCGCGCCGTTCGCCGGCTCTGTGTGGATCTCGCTCCCGGCCGCCATCGTGCTGATGCTGGTGACGTTCTTCTTCCTCAAGCTCCTCCTCAGGGGCGCGGCCACCCCCGAGATGATGCCCGCGATCTTCGGCAAGTTCGCCCAGTCCGTCTGCGACAAGGCGCTCTCGGCGTCGCTCGCCAAGATGGCGGACGGAATCCTCGCGGACGGACGCATCGACGATCAGGAGGCCGCCAGGCTCTCCAAGCTGCTCGAGGGCATGGAGGGCCAGAGCGAGTTCCGCAAGGCGCTCGACAACGCCCGCAGGGACGGCGTCATCACGCTGGAGGAGTCCGCCGGACTCGAGAAGTTCATCCGCAATCTGACCGGAAGGAAGGCCTGATATGAAGAAACTCATGATTGTGCTCGCCGCGGCCGCGGCGCTCGCCGGCTGCGCCGAGAGGGACGACGGAACCAGGAAGTTCACGGTCGGATTCGACGCGGACTTCCCGCCCTACGGCTTCAAGCAGGGCAGCGAATACAAGGGCTTCGACCTCGACCTCGCCCGCGAAGTCTGCAGGCGGAAGGGCTGGACCTTCGTCGCCAATCCCATCAACTGGGACACCAAGGACATGGAGCTCAACTCGGGCGCCATCGACTGCATCTGGAACGGATTCACCATGCAGGGCCGCGAGGACAAGTACACCTGGACCGCGGCCTACGTGGACAACTCCCAGGTCGTGCTCGTCAAGGCCGGCTCGCCGATCAGGAAGCTCGCGGACCTCGCGGGCAGGATCGTCGGCGTGCAGACCGACACCCCCGTCCAGAAGGCGCTCGGTCCGGAAGGCGACAGGAAGGAGCTCGGATCCACCTTCAAGAGCCTCGTCGTGATGCCCAACTACAACCAGGCCGTCAACGAGCTCAACATGGGCGGAGTCGACGCCGTGGCGATGGACATCGGTGTCGCCCAGAAGAAGATGGCCGACCTCCCCGGCAAGTTCGAGATGCTCGAGGAGATCGTCATGACCGAGACCTACGGCATCGGCTTCAAGCTCGGCAACACCGCGCTCAGGGACGAGGTCGAGGCCACGCTCAAGGAGATCTTCGCCGACGGCACCGCCGCCAGGATCGCCGCCGAGTACAGGATCGAGCCCAAGTCGCTCATACTCAAATGACATTCTGGAGCATGACAGCGGATCTCCTCGGAGGCCTCGTGGTCTCCGCGGAGATCTTCGTCTTCACGCTCATGCTGGCGCTGCCGCTCGGATTCCCCATCGCCCTCGGGCGCATGTCGAAGAATCCCGTACTCTCCGGGGTCTGCCGCGTCTACATATCCATCGTCCGCGGCACCCCGCTGATGCTGCAGATCATCTTCGTCTACTTCGCGCCCTATGTGATCTTCGGAATGCCCCTCGCCAGGTATCCCCGGCTCCTCGCCACGGTCCTGGCGTTCGGCTTCAACTACGCCGCCTACTTCGCGGAGATCTACCGCGGCGGCATCCTCTCCATCGACCGCGGACAGCACGAGGCCGCCTGCGCGCTCGGACTCGGCAGGACCACGACGTTCTTCCGCATCATCCTCCCACAGACCGTCAAGCGCGTCATCCCCGCAATCGGCAACGAGGTCATCACCCTCGTGAAGGACACCTCGCTCGCGTTCACCATCGCCGTCACCGAGATGTTCACCATCGCCAAGCAGCTTTCGTCGTCCAACACCACGATGACCCCGCTCATCGCCGCCGGCGTCTTCTACTACATCTTCAACTACCTCGTCGCCTACGGCATGGAGCGCCTTGAGAAGCACTACTCCTATTACGACTAGGTTCCTCGGTCCGGCGTTCATCCTCTCCTGCACCGTCATCTGGGGCACGGCCTTCCTCGCCCAGAAGACCGGCAGCGAGCACTACGGCCCCTTCACCCTCACCTGCTACCGCAACATCCTCGCCGGCTGCCTGCTCTGGCTCGTCTGCAGGATCGCGCCCAAAATCCGCTTCCTGCGCGCGCTGACCGCCAGCAGCCTGCCGCCGGCCGCCGGTCACCGGCCGCAGACCGCCAGCCACGAGCTCCTGGGCGGCATCCTCAGCGGCATGGCCCTTTTCGCCGCAATGAGCACGCAGCAGCTCGGCATCGAGCACACCACGCCCGGCATCTCGGCGTTCCTTACGGCAAACTACATCCTGCTCGTCCCGTTCCTCGCATGGATGATCGGCAAGGGAAGGCCTGGAATCCCGGTCTGGATCGGTGTCGTTCTCGCGCTGACCGGTTCCTTCTTCATCAGCGTCTCAGGGGATTTCGACGGAATAGGCGTCGGCGAACTCTGGACTCTTCTCTGCGCCCTTCTCTTCGCCATCCAGATCATGGTGGTGGACCGCTTCGCGCCGAACTGCAACGTGATTCGCTTTTCGATGGTTCAGACCTTCACCGCGGCGATCTGCGCGGCACCGCTGATGCTGCTGCCGTCCGAAGCCTCGCGGCTCACCTGGCCGCATTTCGAGGCGGGCTGGTGGTCCCTCTTCTATGTCGGAGTAATGTCAAGCGGCATTGCCTACACCCTGCAGAACCTCGGCCAGGCCCGCACTCCGGCCGCGCTCGCGGCGATCCTCATGAGCTTCGAGGCCGTCGTCGGCTCGTTGTCCGGATGGCTTGTCCTAGGCGACACGCTCTCCGCTCGCCAGCTATTCGGCTGCGTCCTCGTATTCCTCGCCATCCTCCTTACCCAGCTCCTGCCCTTGCGTGCATTGCGGTAAGGTGATATAATATTTAAATAACAGCAACAAAGAACAAGAAAGCAAGGAAATAAGTGAATAAACGTTCCAGCTGGTCCGGACAGATCGCCTTCGTGCTCGCGGCGGCGGCTTCGGCCATCGGACTCGGCAACCTCTGGAGGTTTCCCTACCTGGCCGCACAGTACGGCGGCGGAACCTTCATCGTCGTCTACCTCGCGCTCGTCGTGACGCTCGGCTTTACGCTGATGGTCACCGAAATCTCCGTGGGAAGGCTCACGCAGCAGGCTCCGCTGACGGCTTATTCCAGGATGCGGCGCGGCTGGGGCTTCATCGGATTCCTGGGGACGCTCGTTCCCGTGATAATCATCCCGTACTACTGCGTCATCGGCGGATGGGTGCTCAAGTACTTCGCAGTCTACTGCCAGATGGCCTTCACGGGCAGCATCCCCGCGGAGCTCGCCGGCGATGCAGCCGGCGCCGGGCAGTTCTTCAGCGCATTCATCTCCTCCAACTTCGCCCCGTTCGGATACGGCATGATTTTCACGCTCGCGTGCGCCGGGGTCATCGTGCTGGGCGTCAAGAACGGCATCGAGAAGTCGAACCTCGTCCTGATGCCCCTTCTCTTCATCCTGGCGATCGCAATCTCCGTCTACGTGGTCTCCCTCCCCGGGACCGGCGACGGACTCAAGTACTATCTCGTCCCCAACATGGACTCCCTCAGCGTCGCCGCCAAGGACGGCAGGAAGGCGTTCTCCTTCGCACAGCTGGGGAAGACCATCCTCGGCGCGATGGGACAGATGTTCTACTCCCTGTCGCTCGCGATGGGCATCATGATAACCTACGGGTCCTACATGCGCAGGGAGGACTCCATCGAGAAGTGCGTGCGCCGCATCGAGATCTTCGACACGGCGATCGCCCTTATCGCGGGACTTATGATCGTCCCCGTGGTCTACATGTTCGCCGTCAAGACGGGAACTCCCGTCAAAGAGGCGATGAACGCAGGTCCCGGACTCATGTTCGTCACCCTTCCGAAGGTCTTCGCGACGCTCGGTCCCGCCGGAAGCTGGATCGGCCTCGCCTTCTTCGCGCTCGTCATCTTCGCGGCGGCGACATCCGCCATCTCGCTCTACGAGGCGTGCGTGGCGTCCGTCTGCGATCTGCTGCACATCGACCGCAAGTCCGCCACCTTCTTCACCGGCGCCCTGATCCTCTTCCTCGCCACGTTCTCCGCCCTCGGATACGGCGCGTGGGGCGACATCAGGTTCTTCGGGATGCAGTTCCTGGACTTCTTCGACTTCGTGTCCAACTCCGTATTGATGCCGATCGTCGCCGTCGCGTCCTGTCTGTTCATAGGCTGGATCGTCGGACCCAGGGCCGTCATCGACGAGGTCACGGCCTGCGGACAGCCGTTCAAGGGCAGGCTTCTCTACATCTTCATGGTCAAGTACTTCGCGCCGCTGCTGGTGGGCCTCATCCTCATCCAGCAGGTCGGCGCGGCGCTGGGCATACAGGCGTTCAAGATCTAAGGTTCACAGCAAAAAGGAGGCGTTGAAATGTTCGATTGGTACGTGTTGGGTGCGTTTGTCGGCTATCTTGCCGTGATGCTCGGCATCGGATTCTTCTTCTCGAAGCGCCAGGAGTCGCTCGACGACTACTATCTCGGCGGACGCAGGATGAACAAGTGGGTGGTGGCGCTCTCCGCCCAGGCGTCCGACATGTCCGGCTGGCTCCTCATGGGACTCCCCGGCGCCATCTACATCGGCGGATTCTCCGAGGCGTGGATCGGCATCGGCCTTCTCATCGGCACGTACCTGAACTGGAAGATAGTCGCCCGCCGCCTGAGAGTCTACTCCCAGGCCTGCGGCGACGCCATCACCATACCAGACTTCATCTCGAACCGCTTCCGCGACAGGACAGGAATCTCGCGCACCGTCGCGGCGCTCATCATCCTCGTATTCTTCACCTTCTACACCGCGTCGGGATTCGTTTCCGCCGCGAAGCTCTTCACGACGACTTTCGGCATACCCGAGACGATCGAGTGCCTCGGCGGAATGAGCGGATACTCACTCTGCCTCTGGATCGGCGCGATAGTCGTGGTGAGCTATACCCTTCTCGGCGGATACATGGCCGTCTGCTGGACGGACTTCATCCAGGGCTCGCTCATGTTCGTCGCGATAGTCCTGATCCCCGCGATCGTCGTGTGCGAAGCCGGCGGATTCGCCTCGACCGTCGATCAGCTCAACGAGATCAATCCCTACCTCCAGTCCCTCTTCACCACCGCCTCGACCGGCAGGGCGTACGGATTCATCGGACTCGCATCATGCATGGCGTGGGGGCTCGGATACTTCGGCATGCCGCACATCCTCGTCCGCTTCATGTCCATCGGCAATCCCGCCGAGGTCAAGGGCTCCCGCCGAATCGCGATGACCTGGGTCGCGATTTCCCTCGCCGCGGCGACCGTGATCGGACTCGTCTTCCACCTCTACCTCAGGCAGCACGGACTCACGCTCGCGGACGTCGGCGACGATCCGGAGAAGTGCTTCATGATCATGATCAACGGAATCTTCTCCAGCGGATTCCTCGTGCGCGTCTTCGCGGGCATCCTGCTCTCCGCAATCATGGCGGCGATAATGTCCACGGCCGACAGCCAGCTGCTCGTCTCGGCATCGTCCTTCTCGAACGACATCTACAAGAAGCTCGTCCGCAGGAACGCCTCCAACCGCGAACTGCTCGTCGTCTCCCGCGTCGCGGTCGGCGCGGTGGCGCTCGCCGCCATCTGCATGGCGATGAACACGCAGTCCGAGTTCTTCAAGGTCGTCATGAAGATGGTGTCCTTCGCATGGGCGGGATTCGGCGCGGCGTTCGGTCCGCTCATCCTGCTCGCGCTCTTCTGGAAGCGCACGAACCTCGCAGGCGCGGTCTCCGGCATGGTGACGGGCGCGATCACCTGCTTCGTCTGGAAGTTCTGGCTCTCCGGTTGCGCAGCGGACTGTCCGATATTCGGACTGTACGAGCTTGTTCCGGGATTTCTCCTCGCCTTCATCGTCACGGTCGCCGTATCGCTCCTCACGAAGAAGCCGTCCGACGACATGCTCAAGGAGTTCGACGCCGTCTCCGGCAACATTCCGATGACCGTCTACCTCGCGAAGGTCCGCGAGGCGATGCGCGGCGTCCTGGCGGACGACAAGGTCTCAGCCGGCGAAGTCGAGAGCATCAAGTCCCTCCTCGACGAAATGCCCGAGGAGAAGTAAGGGGAAGACCAGTCCTTGATCAGCGCTTCCGGATCGCGATGCGGACGTCGCGTCCGTTGAGCTTCGCATCGACGGCATCCGCGCCGGCGACGCCGGAACCGGCCGCGCCGACATCCAGCTCGAGCGCGAGCGTCTCGTTCTTCACGTATTCGGCGTGAATCTCGAGCGCCTTCTTCATGGCGTCGTCCGTCTCGACCGCCAGCGCGATGCGCTGGGTGACTTCGAAGTCCGCCTCCTTGCGCATGGCCTGGACGTGGCTCACGAATTCGCGCGCGTCGCCCTCGAGGATCAGCTCGGGAGTGAGCGCCGTCTCGATTCCGACGACCACGACGCCCGAAGCCGCGACGACGAGTCCGGCCTTCGGCCTGCGGAGGACGGCGACGTCGTCCGCCGACACCTTGACGCCCTCGACGGTCGCGGGGAAGGACCTGACCGCGCCGCCCGCTATCGCCGCGGCAACGGCCTTCATCCTGGGGCCGCACTTCGGTCCGAGCGTCTTGAAGTTCGCCTTGTAGCTCACCTCGCAGAGCTCCGTCTCGTCCGCGATGATCGAGACGGACTTTATGTTGAGCTCGTCCTCGATGAGGTCCTCGAGTCCCTTCACGTCTCCGCCCGCGATGCGGATCGCGGCGAGCGGCTGGCGCACCTTGAGGTCGTTGTCCGCCCTGAGGCGGCGCCCGAGCTCGACCACCGTCTGGACGTCCGCCATGCGGCGCTCGAGGTCGAGGTCGCGCGCGGCTGCGTTGGCCGTCGGGAAGTCGCAGAGGTGCACGGATTCGGGATCGCCCTCGCCCTTCAGGTTGCGGTATATCTCCTCCGCGATGAACGGAGTGAACGGCGCCGCGACCTTCGAGAGCTGGACGAGGACGTAGCGGAGCGTCCTGTAGGCGTCGAGCTTGTCCGCGTCGTTCTGAGACTTCCAGAACCTGCGGCGCGAGCGGCGGATGTACCAGTTGGTGAGGTCCTCGACGAACCTGACGAAGGGCCTCACGGACTTCTGGAGGTCGTAGGCGTCCATCGCCGCCGTGACGTCGTGGACCAACGTCTCCATCGAGGAGACGATCCAGCGGTCGAGGACGTTCTTCGAGGTCGGGAAGAGGACCTTCGCCTCGGAGAATCCGTCCACGTTCGCGTAGGTGACGAAGAACGAATATGCGTTCCACCACGGAATGAGGAGGTCGCGCATCAGCTGCCTGACGCCCCTCTCGCTGAACTTCAGGCTCTCCGCCCTGACGACGGGAGAGTAGATCATGTAGAGCCTTATCGCGTCCGCGCCGTAGGTGTCGAGCATCAGGTTCGGATCGGGATAGTTCTTGAGGCGCTTGGACATCTTCTTGCCGTCCTCGGCGAGGACGAGTCCGTTCACGATCACGTTCCTGTACGGAGACCTGTCGAAGAGGCAGGTGCCGAGGACCATGAGCGTGTAGAACCATCCGCGCGTCTGGTCCAGTCCCTCGGCGATGAAGTCCGCCGGGAAGAACCTTGAAACGTCACCCTCGCCCATGTAGTGCTGCTGTGCGTAGGGCATCGAGCCGGACTCGAACCAGCAGTCGAGCACTTCAGGCGTACGGTGGTATGTCTTGCCGTCCTTCCTGATGACGACCTTGTCGACGAAGTGCTTGTGGAGGTCCGTGACCTTCACGCCTGAGAGCTCCTCCAGCTCCTTGACGGAGCCGACGCAGATCATGTCGTCCGGATCCTCGTCGTTGATCCAGACCGGGATGCAGCTGCCCCAGAAGCGGTTCCTGGAGATGTTCCAGTCGCGCGCCTCCGAGAGCCAGTTCCCGAAGCGCTTCTCGCCGACGTAGTCCGGCGTCCAGGGGACGGCCGAGTTGCTCTTCGCGAGGCGCTCGTGGAGGTCCTCGACCTTCACGTACCACGCGTCGATCGCGCGGTAGATGAGCGGAGTGTCGGTGCGGTCGCAGAACGGATAGCTGTGGACGATCGTCGACTGGTGGACGAGCTTGCCGGACGCCTTGAGCGCCTTGATGAGGTCCTTGTCGCAGTCCTTGCAGAAGCGGCCCTTGTACTCGGGGATCTCGTCCGTGAACGCGCAGGCGTCGTCGAGCGGATCGACGAAGGCCGTCATGCCGGCCTCCCTGCAGACGCGGAAGTCGTCCTCGCCGTAGGCGGGGGCTATGTGGACGATGCCGACGCCGTCGTCGGTCGTCACGTAGTCGTCGTTGAGGACGACGAACGCGCCCTCCGCGGCCTTGTCCGCAAAATACGGGAAGATGGGCTCGTACCTCCAGCCCTTCATCTCGGCCCCCTTGAGCTCCTTCACGACCTCGTACTGCTCGGGCTTCCTGAAGATGTGCGCAAGACGAGCCTTCGCCATGACGTAGATCGGCCGCGCGTCGTCGGTCAGATCGCGCACCGCGACGTAGTCGATCGCGGCGCCGACGCACATCGCAAGGTTCTCGGGCAGCGTCCACGGTGTCGTCGTCCAGACGAGCAGGTAGATGGTGCCGTCCAGTCCGTCCATCTTCCCGAGAGAGTCGAGAAGCCTCGTCCTGACGGTGACCGTCGGATCCTGCACGTCCTTGTAGTTCGAGCCGGCCTCGAAGTTGGAGAGCGGCGTCGAGAGCTTCCAGGAGTACGGCATGATGCGGTGGGACCTGTAGACGCGGCCCTGGTTCCAGAGCTGCTTGAAGACCCACCAGATGGTCTCCATGAACTCGGGGTTCATGGTCTTGTAGTCATTGTCGAAGTCGACCCAGCGCCCCATGCGGGTGACGGTCTGGCGCCATTCGGAGACGTACTTCAGCACCATCGACCGGCACTGTTCGTTGAACCTGTCGACGCCGAGCTTCTTGATTTCCGGAGCGCCCGCGACGCCGAGCGCCTCCTGTGCGAGGGCCTCGATCGGGAGGCCGTGCGTATCCCAGCCGAAGCGGCGCTCGACATACCTGCCCCGCATCGTCTGATAGCGGGGGACAATGTCCTTGATAGTGCCGGCGAGCAGGTGCCCGTAGTGCGGCAGCCCCGTGGCGAAGGGAGGTCCGTCGTAGAAAGTGTAGCGATCGCGTCCCGCGTTCTTCGCAAGCGACTTCCTGAACGTGTCGTCCTCCTTCCAGAAGTCGAGGATATTCGCCTCCATCTCCGGAAAGGCGACCTTGTTTGATACCGGCTTGAACATGAATCTCTCCAATTCCTTGAGCCGGATATTATATCATATTTTCTACAGGACGTCCGTGACCAGCCCTCGCGCGACCTTGCCGGCGACGGCGTCGCCGAGGAGAGCCCTCAATACGACGAGCGCAAAGAGCATCGCCGCGCCGGGGGCCTGGCCGGTTATCACGCCGCCGTCCGCGACGACGGGGACGTTCGCGCACGGGCGATCGAGATCGACGCTGCACGTCGGATAGCACGTGACATGCTGCCCCGGATCGAGGACGCCGGCGTCCACGAGGACCGTCGGCGCCGCGCATATCGCCGCTATGAGGCGTCCCTCGGCCTTCTGCCTGCGGAGCCGCTCGAAGACCGGCGGAACCTTGAGTCCGCCGGTGCCGGGGCCGCCCGGAAGGAGAACGACGTCGTACGACTCCTTCTCCGCGTCTGCGAAAAGCGCGTCGGCGCGCATCAGGATTCCGTGCGCGCTCCTTACCGCGGTCTTGGGCCCGAGCGCGGCGGTCACGACCTCGACTCCGCCGCGGCGGAGGATGTCGATCGCGGTGACCGCCTCGACGTCTTCGAATCCGTCGACGAGAACTACCAGGGCCCTTGGCATCATGTCCGCCTCAGCCTACGTTCTTGGCCTCGTTGCACTTGATCTTGCGCCCGAGGATCTCCCTGTCGTTGAGCGCGGCGCACGCGGCGTCCGCCTCGGCGCGGTTGGGCATGTGGATGAAGCCGAAGCCCTTGGAGCGATTGCGGAACTTGTCGGTGATGATGCGCGCCGAGTTGACCTTGCCGAACTTCTCGAACTCTGCGCGCAGCTGGTCCTCCGTCAGGTCGTAGCTGAGGTTGCCGACGTATATCTCGATCGATCCGTCGGCCGGCGCCGGATGGCGCTTCTCGATGCGCTCGCCGCGTCCCTGGCGCGGCTGGTCCCTGTCCTGCGGCTTCTTCTTCCCGCCGCCGGACCCCGACCTGCACTTGCAGCCGCAGCACTTCACGAGCACGAGCTCGAAGATCATCCCCAGCACGAATGCGGCCACCGCCACGGCGATGGCCGGCCAAAGGTTGTCGCCCTTGAACAGATTCAGCACGTTTTCCATTTCCTGACCTCTTTCTTCCTGTCTCTCTTCTTCTTTTCGGTTATGTCGACCTGAAGTCGCTGAGAGATTTCATGCGACTCGGGTGACGCAGTTTGCGCAGCGCCTTCGCCTCGATCTGGCGGATGCGCTCGCGTGTTACGTTGAAAAGGCGTCCGACCTCCTCGAGCGTCCTCGGGTAGCCGTCCTTGAGGCCGAACCTGAGGTCCACCACCTGGCGCTCGCGGTCCGTGAGCGTCTCGAGGATGTCCCTTAGCCTTTCCTTCAGCAGATGCCCTTCCGTGATTTCGAACGGATTCTCGCTCGTCACGTCGGGGATGAAGTCGCCGTAGTGCGCGTCGTCGTTGTCGCCGACCTTGGACTGCAGCGAAATCGGCTGCTGTGCCATGCGCCTCACCGTGCGGATCTGGTCCGGCGGAAGCCCCATCTCGTCCGAGAGCTCCTGCTCGGTGGGCTCGCGTCCGAGGCGCTGTATGAGGCGCTTCTGGACGCGCATGAGCTTGTTGATCGTCTCGATCATGTGGACCGGGATGCGGATCGTCCGCGCCTGGTCCGCTATCGCGCGGGTGGCCGCCTGGCGGATCCACCACGTCGCGTACGTCGAGAACTTGAAGCCGCGCTTGTACTCGAACTTCTCGACCGCCTTCATGAGGCCGGTGTTGCCCTCCTGGATGAGGTCGAGGAAGTTGAGACCGCGGTTCATGTACTTCTTGACGATGGAGATGACGAGCCTGAGGTTCGCCTCGACCATCTTCCTGCGGGCCTCCTGTCCGGCCGTAAGCACCTTGTGGAGTTCGGCGAAAGTCGTAACGAACTCCTCCGGCGGCATGCCGAATTCGGACTCGTAGGTCTTCATCTTCTCCCTGAGCGTCGCAAGCTCGTTGTCGCGGCGCTTGGACTGCTTCATGGTGAGCAGCTCGGCCTGGCGCGACACGAGCTGCCTGTACGGGAGATACTTGTGCTCGCGCGCGTCCTCGCACAGCGTTTCAAGCATCTTCTGCTTGAAGCTCATGTCCTCGAAGAGCTGCTTGAGCGCCTCGCGGGCGTTCTTGAGCTGCTTCTCGGCGCCGCGGAGCTTCGCCGGCGGAACGCGCTTCCTGGCGATCGTCTCGAAATACTTCTCGCTCGCATCCCTGAGGCGCTTCTCCGTGTCGCGCAGGCGCTTGCGGAAGCCTGGGATGAGGACCATGTAGTCGTCGCGCTTCTCGTCGAACTTGTCCGTGACGATGCGGTCGAAGCGCTCGCTCTGGCCCTCGAGCTTGTCGAGGAGCCCCGAGTACATCTGCGGCGCGAAGAGGAACCGGTTGAACATGTCGCGCGACCTCGACTCGGCGTCCTCGATCGTCTGGCAGATCTTGATCTCCTCGTCGCGGGCGAGCAGCTGCACCTGCCCCATCTGGTGGAGATACATGCGAATCGGATCCTCGATCATCTCCGCCGCGCGGGCGCGCGGATCGTTGACTTTCTCGTTCTTCGCCTCGATCCACTTCTTGACGTCCTCCTCGCGGAGAACCTGCACGCCCAGCGCCTCGAGTATCTTGAGGTAGCGGTCCGACTGTATCGCATCGACTATGTTCTGCGGAAGTATCTGGTTGAGCTCCTCGAACGTGATGTAGCCGCCGTTCGCCTCGCTCCTGCGCTTCACGTCGTTGATCACGTCGTTGAGCTCGGTCTCGCGAAGGATGGACATCCCCTCCATGGACGGAAGGACCGTCTCGGCGTCCACAGCCTCGTCGTCGCTCGCGAAGCTGGGCAGCAGCATGACGCTCGGGTCGACATCCTCCTCGGCCGGCTGCTCCTCGATTCTCGCGGCCTCCGCAGCGAGCTTCGCGTCCGCAATCTCCGTGGAGGTTCCCGCTTCGTCGGAATCAGCTTCCCCGTCATCGTCCTCCGGCGGAATGTCGGCATCGTCGTCAGCGACAAGAACACCCTCGAATTCGTCCTCGTCCTCGGGATTGGGCACGTCCTCGACGAGCCCGGGGACTTCGACTGCGGACTCCTTCGTCTTCTTCGTCGATACGCTTTTCTTGGTGGACCTGGTCTTCTTCGCCCCCGCCTTCTTGGGGGGCTTGCCCGACTTCTTCGGGCTCTTTTTAGCTTTGGCCATCATTGCTCCAGTATACAATTCACCCACTTGCACTTTGTCAAGTTTTGGGTATTATATCATAAACAACGGTGGTTTGGTGAAATATTTTCATTAAAAACGATAACATTCAGAAAATCCATTAAAAATGGATGTTCTGTGTAAATAAGGCGACCACAAAAAGGCTATTTCAGCACTTCGGAGAGCGGGATGGTGACAAAATTGATCGTGTCGTACCCGGCGCCCTCGTAGATTACGCCAAGCGTCTTGCCGTCTTTCAGGACGGCCATGTCCGAGTACGCCGCTCCCTCGGGCTGTACGCATACACCTTCGTTCCAGGTCGCGCCATCGTCCCTGGAAACCCTGACGTAGAGTCTTGCGCGACGCCTGGGGTCGTTGCAGTTCGAGAAGAGAAGCACGTTGCCTACACGCATGATCTGCGCGTTGCACTCGGAGTCCGCGAGCGCCGCGTCGTAGCGGGACGTCCACGTCTCGCCGCGGTCCTTCGTGACATGAATCTCGCGCCCGCCCCTGTTCTTCGCGTCCTTGCCCTTGTCGTGCCAGCGGGAATTGATCATCCACGATCCGTCTGTAAGCTCCACGACCTTGCACTCGTCGCCGATCTTGACGGGCCTGCCGATCGCCCTCCACGTCTTGCCGTGGTCAGTCGAGCCGAACAGCGCATTGCCGTCGCGGACGCGAACGAGCGTGTGGAGGAGGGTCCCGTCCTTCGTCTGGATTCCGGACCCCGACGTGATGAAGATGAATCCGCCGCCCTGGGCGTCGTTGCGCCACTCGGGGACCGATATGTCGGAAGTTATGTCGCGGGGACGCGACCAGGTCTTTCCGTTGTCGGACGACTCCTGCACGAAATGCTGGTAGACCCCCCTCTTGTTCCTGCACTCCCACACGTTCACGAAGAGAAAAATCTTCTTCGTCACGCTGTCCACGACGAGAGACGGATCCGAGGCGGCCCACTGCTCGCGCTCGTTCCACTTCCACCAGTCCGTGGAAAAGACGGGCGCGGACCATGTCCTGCCGCCGTCGGACGACCGCCTCACGGCGATCTCTATCGGCTGGCAGGAGTTGAGATCCCCCATGTGGTTGCGTCTGGCGTCGCACACGGCGACGAGGTCCCCGTTCGGCGCGGTGCACATGGCCGGAATGCGGTAGACCTTTGAGACGACTCCCCCTACGGCGTCGCCGCCGCGGAACAGGACCTGCTCCGCGGCGGAAACGGAAAGCGCCGCGAGCGCCACTGCAAATGTCGCCAGCGCGCGCTTCATGGCGATCAGGCCTTTGCGTCCAGCTCGGCCATGGCGGCCTTGCGGGAGAGCTTGATGCGACCGCGCTCGTCGACGTCGAGGCACTTGACCTTGAGGACGTCGCCGACCTTCACGCCGGCCTCGTCCATCGAGCGCAGGTACTTGTCGGAGAACTCGCTGATGTGGCAGAGCCCGTCCATGCCGGGGAGGATCTCGACGAACGCGCCGAAGTCCTTGATGCCGGTGACCTTGCCCTCGTAGATCTTGCCCGGCTCCGCGACGGCCGTGAGCTTGCCGACTTCGCGCATCGCGGCGTCCATCGACTCCTTCGAAGTCGCGAAGATCGAGACCTTTCCGTCGTCGTCGACGTCGATCTGCGCGCCCGTCGTCTCGACGATGCCGCGGATGTTCGAGCCGCCGGGTCCGATGAGCGCTCCGATCTTGTCGACCGGAATCTGCATCTCCTCGATCCTGGGCGCGTACTTCGAGAGCTCGGCGCGCGGGGCGGGAATGACCGACTCCATGTAGTCGATGATCTTGAGGCGGGCGTCGTGGGCGGCCTTGACCGCTCCCTCGACGAGGTCCCATGTCAGACCGCGGAGCTTGAGGTCGACCTGGAAGCCGGTGATGCCCTTGCGGGTTCCGCCGACCTTGAAGTCCATGTCGCCGCAGTGGTCCTCGGCGCCGAGGATGTCGGTGACGAGCACCTTCTTCGAGAGGTCGGGCGTCGTGAAGAGTCCGATCGAGATGCCCGCGACGGTGCGCTTCAGCGGAACGCCCGCGTCCATGAGCGCGAGGCAGCCGTTGCAGATCGACGCCATCGAGGAGGAGCCGTTGGAGCCCATGATCTCCGAGACGACGCGGATCGATTACGGGAAATCGTCGGGGAGCACCTCCGCGATCGAACGCTCGGCG
>JAFONM010000026.1 GCA_017418445.1 Kiritimatiellia bacterium | reverse complement strand
TGCTCATTTTCTTCGTTCCTTTCTTTTTAGTTTTAATTCGCTTTTGTGAATCACAACCTTTTTGGTTGTCTTCGGCGCATAGTATATCACACCCCGCGTCCGAATGTCAACTGGGCTAGTTGTGTTTTTTTGAAAAAAATCTCGACCATCCTGGTTGCCTTTCGGAAAGGCGTGTGATATACTTCAACCACCATGAAGATATCCGCCAGAACACGCTATGGCCTTCGCATTCTCCTTGACGTCGCCGTACACGCGCAGGACGAGGCGCCGCGCACGATCAACGCGATCGCGCAGTCGCAGGCGATTACGCCGGCGTTCGTCAGCCGACTTGCGGTGCCGCTCAAGCGGGCCGGTCTCATTCGCTCCCTGCGCGGCATCTCGGGCGGACTCCGCCTGGCGAAGTCTCCGGATGACATCACCCTTCTCGCCATCACGGAGGCGCTTGACGGCCCCGTTTCAATTCTCACCTGCCTGTCCAGGCCAAAGACGTGCGGGCGGCACGACAGCTGCCCTGCCCGATCCATCTGGGGCGATCTGAACCTGACGATCCGCGGCGCGCTGAGCGCCATCACGCTCTCGTCCGTGATGAGACGCCTCGGACTGCGCCACGACGATGCCGACTACTGCATCTGAGTCCCGCGGTTCAGAGCGGGAGCGTCCTGCCGCTGGCAAGGGCGCGGACGACGAGCGAGGCGCCGGAGGCGCAGTCGCCGACCGCGTAGATGTTCCGCGCGACATCCGACATAACGGCCGTGCGCGGCGTGAGGGAGAGTTTGAGCTGCCTGACGACGGCGCTGTCGGACGGAACGCCGGTAAAGCCCATCGCGAGCAGAACGAGATCGCAGGGAATGACCTCCTCGGTTCCGGGGACGGCCGCGAACCTGAGCGGACGGCCGGATGGCGAAAGCTCCCACTTGACCTCCTGGACGCGGACCCCTTCGACGGAATTCCTGCCGAGGAACTCGAGGGAATTCAGGTTCCATCGCCGCTCGCAGCCTTCGAGATGACTTGAGCTCGTCCGAAGCTGATACGGCCACGCCGGCCACGGCGTCGAGGGCGAACGCGTCTCCGGCGGCTTCGGCATGATCTCGATCTGCATCACGCTCTTCGCGCCCTGGCGAATCGACGTGCCGACACAGTCCGATCCCGTGTCGCCGCCGCCGATGACAAGGACGCGCTTCCCCGCCGCGCTGACGGGAAGCGCCCCGATCTCGCCGCCGAGCAGACGATTCTGTCCGCCGAGGAACTCGAGCGCGAGATGGACGCCACCCTTCTCCCGTCCCGGAATCTTCAGGTCGCGCGCGGCGGGAGTTCCGATCGCCACGACAACTGCGTCATTCGCCCGCGCGAGGTAGTCCGCGGAGATGTCGCGTCCGACTTCGATGCCGGTCACGAAGCGGATTCCCTCCGCCTCGAGGATGCCGCGGCGGCGGTCGATGATCGCCTTGTCGAGCTTGAAATACGGAATGCCGTAGCGGAGGAGTCCGCCGATTTCCCGATTCTTCTCATACACCGTCACCTGCCATCCGCGTCGGCGCAGCGTCACCGCGGCGGAGAGCCCCGCCGGACCCGAACCGATCACGGCGGCGGACCGGTCCTGCTCCCGCGCAGGCGGACGCGGCACGACCCAGCCGTTCGCGAACGCCGTCTCTATGATGAACTTCTCGCTCTGGCGGACCATCACGCTCTCCTCGTCGAGCTGGTGGACGCAGCTCGCCTCGCAGAGCGCGGGACAGATGCGCGAGGTGAACTCGGGGAAGTCGCTGTGGACGGAGAGGAGCTCGTATGCCCGGCGGAAGTCGCCCGCCGCCACTGCCCGGTTCTGGTCGGGGACGAGGTTGCCGAGCGGACATCCCGCCCCGTGGCAGAACGGAAGCCCGCAGTTCATGCACCGCGAGGTCTGCTCGCGGAGCGCCGTCTCGGCGAGGGGTCTTTCGACCTCGCGGAAGTCGCGCCTCCGCTCCTCGGCCGGACGGTAATAGTCGTGGATTCTCAACATCTCAGCGTCTCATCGCACCGGCCTCAGTACAGGAACAGCATGTCGCGGTACTTCGGCAGCGGCCACTTGTCGTCGGGCACGTGGTGTTCGAGCGAATCGACCGTCGTCCTGAGCGAACCCATCGCGGCGAGGATGTCCACGCTCTTGCCGCTCGAGACGGCGTCGTCGAGCTTGGCGATCTCCGCCTTGAGCGAATCGAGTCCGGATCCGAGCTCGACGATGCTTTCCTTCAGCGCCGTTGTGCCGCTGGAGACGCAGCACTTCTCCGCCCTGGCGAAGGCCTCGAGCATCGCGGCGTATTCGTCGCGGACGACGGGGAGGATCATCTCGCTGGCGATATCCATCGCGCAGATGCCCTCAATGCGCACCTTGCCGGCGAACTCCTCGACGAATATCTCGTGCCTGGAGGAGAGTTCGCGCGAGGAGAGCACGCCGTACCTCTCGAACAGCTTGACGTTCTCCTTCTTGTCGAGCGCCTTGAGCGCCTCGAGCGACGTGGGCGCATTGGGGAGTCCGCGCCTCTTCGCCTCGTCGAGCCAGCCGGCCTCGTATCCGTTGCCGTTGAAGACGACTTTCTTGTGCGCGGCGAGCGTCCGCTGGAGTATGCCCTGGAGCGCGCTGTGGAAGGCGGCGGTATGCTCGCCAGGCTTCGCCTTGCCGGTCGTGCCGCTCGCCTCCAGCTCTTTCGCGATGCGGTCCACGGCCTCGGCGACAATCGTGTTGAGGACGGTCATCGGCCCCGCGCAGCAAGCGGACGAGCCCGGCGCACGAAACTCGAACTTGTTGCCCGTGAACGCGAACGGCGAGGTGCGGTTGCGGTCGGTCGCATCGCGCGGCAGCGGCGGCAGGGTGTCGACGCCGATGCGCAGCACGCCCTTCCTGCCGGCTCCGGAGTCCCCGCCCCCCTTCTTGCCCTTCTCGATCTGCTCCACGACCTTCGCGAGCTGGTCGCCGAGGTATATGGAGATGACGGCAGGCGGCGCCTCGTTGGCGCCGAGGCGGTGGTCGTTGCCGGCTCCTGCGACGGCCGCGCGGAGAATGTCCGCATGGGAGTCGACGGCCTCGATCACGGCGCAGAGCATCGTGAGGAAGATCGCGTTCTCCTGCGGATTCGTGCCCGGATCGAGAAGGTTGCGTCCGCCGTAGCTCACGGACCAGTTGTTGTGCTTTCCGGATCCGTTGACCCCGGCGTACGGCTTTTCGTGGAGGAGGCACTTCATCCCATGCTTCTCGGCGACCGTCCTGAGGGTGTCCATGATGAGCATGTTGTGGTCGGTCGCGAGGTTCAGCTCCTCGAACTGCGGGGCGAGCTCGAACTGCGCGGGGGCGACTTCGTTGTGGCGCGTCTTCGCCGGGATGCCGAGCTTCCAGAGCGCGCGCTCGACGTCGTTCATGAAGTCGAGCACGTTCTCGGGAATCGTCCCGAAGTAGTGGTCCTCGAGCTGCTGGCCCTTCGCGGAGGGCGCGCCGAAGAGCGTCCGGCCCGTCATGACGAGGTCGGGACGCCTCTCCCAGTACTTCTTCGAGACGAGGAAGTACTCCTGCTCGGCGCCGAGCGTGCAGCCGACATGCGCCTCGGGGAGCGCGAAGAGCTTCATCAGGCGCTTCACGGACTTGTCGAGCGCCTGCATGGACCTGAGCAGAGGCGTCTTCTTGTCGAGCGCCTCGCCCGTGTAGGCGCAGAACGCGGTCGGAATGCAGAGCGTCGCGCCGTTGCCGTGGCGCTTGATGAACGCGGGCGAGGTCGGATCCCACGCCGTGTAGCCGCGCGCCTCGAACGTGGATCGTATGCCGCCGGAAGGGAACGAGCTCGCGTCGGGCTCGCCGACGATCAGGTTCTTGCCGGAGAATCCCATGATCGGTTCGCCGTCCTTCAGCTCCAGGAACGAGTCGTGCTTCTCTGCCGTGGCTCCGGTAAGAGGAAGGAACCAGTGCGTGTAGTGCGTCGCACCGCGGTCCATCGCCCAGTGCTTCATCGCATGCGCAACCTCGCCGGCGATCGAGGGATCGAGCGGCACGCCCTTCTCGATCGTCCCCTGGAGCTTCTTCGCCGTGTCCTTGGGGAGGTACTCCTTTATGGCTTCCGCGCCGAACACGTCCGCGCCGAACTCCGTCATCTTCATCGCTTCGTTCATGGTTTTCCTTTCCGATGCACTTTTCGCATCGGCGGACACATTAGCAAAATCCGTGCCACGGCTCCGGAAGCGGCGGAGCGTTACTTTGACTTCACCCGCCAGGAACTGCGACGCGCGCGATGCCGTCGCCCTGTCGCATCAAGGCGGCATCCGGAAGGACCTCATACAATTTTGTAATCCACCCCGAGCATGGCTTACAATATATGTAGCATTATGGATGCGAAAGACGGCGACAGGGTATTGGCACAGAATCTGCTAAGTGTTCGGCCGGAGAAAATTGCCATGAACGACGAACAGCAAGACGGGCAGCAAGGGCTGTACAGGAATGAATACGAACACGACGCCTGCGGCGTGGGACTCGTCGCGGACCTGAACGGTGCGGCGAGTCACGACATCGTCACGGACGGACTGACGATCCTTAAACGCCTCATACATCGCGGCGCCACGGGAAACGACCCGGAGACGGGCGACGGCGCCGGCATCCTGCTCCGGATTCCGGACGAATTCTTCCGCGCGAAATTCCCCGACCTCCCCCCATGCGGACAGTATGCCGTCGCAATGATCTTCGACGCCGAGGGCGAAGAGCCGATCTTCGACAGGGTCGTGCGCGAGAACGGATGCCGGGTCGTCGCCTGGCGCGACGTCCCGGTCGATCCGACGGCCGTCGGTCCCGTCGCCCGCGCCTCCATGCCGAAGATAAGGCAGCTGGTGGTGAGCGCCGACCGCGGAGTGCATGGCGCGGAGCTGGAGCGCAGACTCTTCGTCATCCGCCGGGAAATCGAGAAACAGCTCCGGCACGGCTACTTCTGCTCGTTCTCCTCGCGCACGATCGTGTACAAGGGACTCCTGCTCGCGACACAGATGGAGAGGTTCTACCCCGACCTTGCCGATCCGCTCTTCTCGTCGCCCTTCGCAATCGTCCACCAGCGCTACTCGACGAACACCTTCCCGACCTGGTCGCTCGCGCACCCGTTCCGCGCGCTCGCGCACAACGGCGAGATAAACACGCTCAAGGGCAATCTCAACGCGCTGGCCGCGCGCGAGCCGTCGCTCGCCTCGCCGCTCTTCGGCGACGATCTCCGGAAGCTCCTGCCGCTCATACCGCCCGGACAGTCCGACTCCGCCGCGCTCGACAACATGTTCGAACTGCTGGTCGCTGCGGGACGGGACGCGCCGCACGCGATGCTCATGCTGATGCCGCAGGCCTGGGGCGCGAGCTATCCGATGGGACACGACGTCAGGGGCTTCTGCGAATACCACTCCGCGCTGATGGAGCCGTGGGACGGCCCCGCAGCCGTGGCGTTCACCGACGGACGGAGCCTCGGCGCGGCGCTCGACCGCAACGGACTACGCCCCGCGCGCTGGACGCTCACGAAGAAGAACCGATTCGTCCTGTCGTCCGAAACGGGCGTGCTCGACATCCCGGTCTCGGACGTCGAGCGGTTCGGACGCCTGAAGCCGGGCACGATGCTCTGGCTGGACCTGGACAACCACCGGCTCGTCGAAGACGCCGAGCTCAAGAACTTCTATGCCCGCCGCCGTCCATACCGCCGCTGGGTGGAGGAGAACCGCATCTCCATACAGGGACTATTCACCGAGATTGCGCCGTCGCGCGTCCCCGACGACCTGGCCGCGGAGCAGGCGCGATTCGGCTACACGCTGGAGGACCTGAACCTGATCCTCAGGCCGATGGCCGAGACCGGTCACGAACCCGTCGGGGCGATGGGCAACGACGCTGCCCTTGCCTGCCTCTCGAAGAAGCCGCACAGCCTTTTCGACCATTTCCACCAGCTCTTCGCGCAGGTGACGAATCCGCCGATCGACCCGATACGCGAGGAACTCGTCATGTCGCTGATGACCTACATAGGCAACGTCGGCAACATCCTGGACGAGGGCCCCGCCTACGCGCACCTCATCAAGCTGCGCCGACCCGTGCTCACGGACGACGAACTGGCGCTCCTCTCGAAGGTCGCGGACTGCGGCTATCCCGCCGTCACCCTGCCCATGACCTTCTCCGGCGACACCGGCGCCGCGCTCAGGCAGGCACTCGACGACCTCGCCGCCGCCGCGCTCGCCGCAGTCAGGGACGGCGCCAGGATCATCATCCTCTCGGACCGCGCCGTTCACGACGCACCGCGCGCGGCGCGCCCCATCCCCTCGCTGCTGGCCGTCGCCGCGGCGAACAACGCCCTGGTCAGGGCGGGCGTGCGGCCGTCGACAGGGCTCGTCGTCCAGTCCGGAGAAGTGCGCGAGGTCATGCACCTCGCGCTCCTCCTCGGATTCGGCGCGACGGCGGTGAACCCCTACCTCGCGCTCGAAACCGTGTCCGCCCTCCGTCCGGACGACGCCGTGAGGGCGGCCTCGAACTACGTGAACGCCCTCGACCTCGGACTCAAGAAGATCATGTCCAAGATGGGCATAGCGACCTTGCGCTCCTACCGCTCGGCCAGAATCTTCGAGGCGGTCGGGCTCGACCGCGAACTGGTCGACGAATACTTCACCGGCGTCGCATCCCCCGTAGGCGGCATCGGCCTCGACGAAATAGCCAGGTCGATCCCCGCCCCCCCCCCTTCGATCCCCTGCAGCACCCTGGCGTCAGAGCGGGAATGTCCGGCAGCACTGGATGTCGGCGGAGTGTACAGATACCGCAAGGACGGCGAGGCGCACCTCTGGACTCCCGAGCGGCTCGCGGACTTCCGCAACGCCGTGCGCAGCGGCGACTACGCCCTCTTCAGGAAATACACCGACTCCATCGATCAGTCAGGCGATCCGGGCAATCCTCCGATAACCCTCCGCTCGCTCTTCAGATTCAAGAGGACCGCTCCCGTCTCCATCGACGAGGTGGAGCCGGTCGAATCGATCGTGAAGCACTTCGTCGGCGGCGCGATGTCGCTCGGCTCGCTCTCGCCCGAGGCCCACGAGACCATCGCCCTCGCGCTGAACGGACTCGGCACCATGTCCAACTGCGGCGAAGGCGGCGAGAACTCCGAGCGCTTCGGCACGGACAGGAACTGCGGTATCAAGCAGGTCGCCTCGGGACGCTTCGGCGTCACGATCGAGTACCTGCGCGCCGCAAAGGACCTGCAGATCAAGGTCGCCCAGGGAGCAAAGCCGGGCGAGGGCGGGCAGCTTCCCGCACACAAGGTCAACGAATTCGTCGCCAGGCTCCGCCATGCGAAGCCCGGCACGACTCTCATCTCGCCTCCGCCCCACCACGACATCTACTCCATCGAGGACCTCGCCCAGCTCATCTTCGACCTGAAATGCGCGAATCCGAAGGCCCGCGTCTCGGTAAAGCTGGTGTCCGAAGCCGGCGTCGGAACCGTCGCCGCCGGTGTCGCGAAGGCCCACGCGGACGTCGTCCTCGTCTCCGGATTCGACGGCGGCACGGGCGCCGCGCCGCTTTCGTCGATGAAGCATGCCGGACTCCCGTGGGAACTCGGACTCGCCGAGGCGCAGCAGACCCTCGTCAAGAACAAACTCCGCGGGCGCGTCAGGCTTCAGGTCGACGGACAGCTCCGCACCGGGCGCGACATCGTGATCGGCGCACTTCTCGGCGCGGAGGAGTTCGGATTCGGAACCGCCATGCTCGCCGCGCTCGGCTGCGTCCAGTGCCGCAACTGCAACCTCAACTCCTGCCCCGTCGGCATCGCCACACAGAAGCCCGAACTCCGCAAGTGCTTCGCCGGCAAGACGGAGCATCTGCAGAACTTCTTCAGGTTCCTGGCGGAAGAGGTCCGCGAACAGCTCGCCGTCCTCGGACTCCGCTCGCTCGACGAGGCCGTGGGACGCAGCGACCTCCTGGAGGACGGCTCGGCCGGCAGCCGGCAGCCAGCCGCCGGTTTCGACTTCAAACAGCTCTTCCACCGTGAAGAGGGCGAGCAGCGGTTCAACGCCGCCGCGCCGAAGCCGCCGCTCGAGAACTACGACCGCCGGGTCCTTCTCCCGGCCGTCTTTCCGGGCGGGCGGACCGGGGACCAGACCCCGGCACCACGCTCTGCGCACAGCTTCACCGTCGCCAACGTCGACCGCACGGTCGGCGCGGAGCTCTCGGGCGAGGTGGCGACGAGGTGTCCGGGGCTCGCCGACGACTCGATCGTCGTGAACTTCAGCGGAGTCGGCGGCCAGTCATTCGCCGCGTTCCTCGCGAAGGGCGTGACATTCAATCTCCGCGGCGAGACGAACGACTATCTGGCCAAGGGACTTTCCGGCGGAATCGTAACCGTCGCCCCGCCGTCCGGCTTCACCGGGGCGCCGGAGGAAAACGTCATCGCCGGAAACGTCATCGCCTACGGCGCTACCTCGGGACGCGTCTTCATCAACGGACAGTCCGGAGAACGCTTCGCGGTCCGCAACTCGGGCGCGACGCTCGTCGTCGAGGGACTCGGCGACCACGGCTGCGAGTACATGACCGGCGGCAAGGCGGTCGTCCTCGGACCCGTCGGCGTCAACTTCGCGGCGGGAATGACCGGCGGCATCGCCTATGTGCTCGACAAGGACGGCAAGCTCGACCTAAGCTGCAATCTCGCGTCCGTGGACCTTGCGTCGATCGAAGCAGGCTCTCCCGAGGAATCCGACCTGCTGTCGCTCCTCGACGAGCACATCCGCAGGACGGGCTCCCCGCTCGCCAGGCGCCTCGTCGCCGAATGGGGCGCGGTCCGTCCGAAATTCGTCGCCATCAGGCCAACCCGCGCCTAGGCAGCCTTCAGATGGCGGAGAGGGAGGGATTCGAACCCCCGGACCCTTGCGGGTCAACGGTTTTCAAGACCGCCGCGATCGACCGCTCCGCCACCTCTCCTGGTCAGTGAACAGGGAATAAAACCGATTATCTCTTCTTCGCGAGCGCCGGGTTCGGAGGCGTCGTCTTGACGAGATCGACGATCTTCTTCGTGATGTCGGGATTCGCCTTGAGATACTCTATTGTGGCGAGGGCCCCCTGCGCGAGCTGCTCGTCGCCGAAGCTCAGCCAGCTGCCGCGCTTCTCAATGATGCCGCGCGCAAGTCCCGCGTCGAGGACGGAGCCCTCGTAGGAGATTCCGCATGCGTAGAGGATGTCGAACTCCGCCTCGGTGAACGGCGGCGCGACCTTGTTCTTGACGACCTTGACGCGCGTCCTGTTGCCCACCACCTGTCCGGCGGTGTTCTTTATGGCGCCGATCCTCTGGACCTGGAGGCGGACGGACGCATAGAACTTGAGGGCCTTGCCGCCGGGCGTCGTCTCGGGGTTCCCGAACATTACGCCGATCTTCTCGCGCACCTGGTTCGTGAATATGCAGAGCGTCTTCGTGGTCGCGAGGACGCCGGTGAGCTTGCGCATCGCCTGGGACATCAGCCGCGCCTGGAGCCCCATGTGGCTGTCGCCCATGTTGCCGTCGATCTCGGCCTGCGGCGTCAGGGCCGCGACGGAATCGACGACGATCACGTCGAGGGCGCCGGACTTGCAGAGCTGCTCGCAGATAGTGAGAGCCTCCTCGCCGCTCGAAGGCTGCGAGACAACGAGGTTGTCGAGGTCGACGCCGATCTTCTTCGCGTACGTCGGGTCGAGCGCGTGCTCGGCGTCAATGAAGGCGGCGACTCCGCCCGCCTTCTGCGCGTTCGCGACGACGTGGAGCGCCAGGGTCGTCTTGCCCGACGACTCCTGCCCGTAGCATTCGACGATGCGTCCGCGCGGAAGACCTCCCACGCCGAGCGCGAGGTCGAGCGAGAGAGCTCCCGTGGAGATGACGGGGATGTCCTCTATCTCCCTGTCGCCGAGACGCATGATGGCCATCTCGCCGAACTCTTTCCTGATCTGGCTCATCACCGCGTCGAGTGCGGTGTTGCCCGTCTTCCTGGTGTCCTTGTCCGAAGCTTCCTTTGCCATGTGGTTCCTGTCTTTCTTCCTTAAATCCTGATTTCATCAGTGGACGGGCTTCTCGCCTTCCCTGCCCTCGGCACGCCAGAAGTACGCATCGGCGTCCGAGACGACGTTCGTGGTCCACTCGCCGCTGAAGTCCGCCATGAACCAGTCCGTGACGCCGGCGAAGTCCGACGCGAGATCCGCAGTGCCGAGAAGCCTGTAGCTGCAGTATTCAACGACGTTTGTCACGACGAGCTCCCATCCCGTTTCCGTGCGGGTTATGGACTTGAAGGCGATCGGCGCAGGATACACGGTCTGGTACTGCTGGCCGGAACCGACGCTCCAGTAGAGGACCGTCCCCTCCACGATGCCGGTCGCGCTGTTCGAGTCGTTCACGAATCTCGCCGCTTCCTCGGAGGTCGCCCCGGAGTATGCGGAGCCGAACACGTTGGTGGACGCCTCGTCGGCCTTGTATCCGGCCGTGTAGCCCACGCTGCCCGTGAAGGCGGACGTGAGCTCGAGTCCGCTCTGGTCCTGAACGAGCAGGTTGCTGGGGGTGGAACCGTCGAGAAGCGTATTGCCCGTGACGTTCGCATCGCCCTCGACAAACACCTTCGAGGCGACCGAGACGGCTATGCCGCCCGCAAAGGACGATCTGCACCCGGTAACGGTTCCGCCGTTGAGGTACAGCGAGGCGGGAATGGTCGTGCCGCCCTTGAGTCGCTCGGAGACCGTTATGGCGCCGGCGACGACAGGTCCGCCCGTGGAGCGGACGTAGGAGTTGACGCAGCCTGAAATGACCGACCCCGACTCGAGCGTCAGCGTGCCGCCCCAGACGGAGATCGGCGAATAGCCTCCGGAGCACGAAATGTCCGTGATGGTCGTTCCCGACGCAAGGGTGAGCGAACCGCCGCCGGTGACAAAGAAGATCATGTTCCTGCCGCCCGAAATCGTTATGTTCCGGACCGTCAGCGCCGCGCCGTCCACCGTGATGCACTGGCTTCCGGTGCGCGTCATGCCGAACCCTCCGCCATCGAGAGTCGTGTCCTCCGAAATCGTAATGCTGGAGGTAAGATTGGTATCGGAGGAAAGCGTAATCGTGGCCGCCTCCGCCGAAAAGGCGGACACGCCGCACACCACCGCGACGACCAACAGATGCATCTTGTGAAAACTCATGGACTTTCTCCCAGATTATCGGCAGTTATATTATCATTTTATCGGAAGAAAATCAAGCAACGGACCAGATTTCGGAACATCTCGCGCGAGTCCACTCAGCCGTTGCGAGAATCGCATCGACCGAGTCGCATGGCGTGTCCGGCGCCGCGGCGACGCACTTCTCCACCGTGCGCACGATGTCGAGATAGCCTATGCGTCCGTTGAGAAACGCGTCGACGGCCCACTCGTCCGCCGCAGCGAGCACAGCCGTGCGGCATCCGCCCGCGCGGGCGGCATCCCTGACGAGTCCGAGCGCGGGGAAACGTCCGGGGTCGGGTTCGCGGAAATTCAGCGCGCCGACGCCCGCGAGGTCCAGCTTCGCGCGTTCGCCCGGAAGCCGCTCCGGACCCGAAAGCGCGTACTGTATCGCCACGCGCATGTCCGGCGGCGAAAGCTGCGCAAGCGTGGCGCCGTCTACGAAGGTGACGAGGGAATGGACCAGGGACTCGGGATGGACGACGACGTCTATCCTGTCCACGGGAATGTCGAACAGCCACCGCGCCTCGAGGATCTCGAAGCCCTTGTTCATCATCGTCGAGGAATCGACGGTCACCTTCGGACCCATCTTCCAGCGCGGGTGCCTGAGAGCCTGCCCGGGAGTGACGGCGGAGAGATCCGACGGCTCGTCCAGGAAGGGTCCGCCGGAAGCGGTAAGTATCAGCCGATCCACTTCGCGCGAACCGGATTTCGCTCCGAGACACTGCCAGATCGCGCTGTGTTCGGAATCGACCGGCAGGAACCTGACGCCCTTCTTCTTCGCGGCGGCGGTGACGAGCTCGCCGGCCATCACCATGACCTCCTTGGTCGCGAGGGCGACGTCCATGCCCTTCTCTATCGCCGCGAGCGTCGGGACCAGCCCGGAAAGTCCGACGGTCGCGACGAGGCAGATGTCCGCGTCGTTCTCGAGGACCGCGCGCAGCGCGGCGTCCTCTCCGACGTAGGACTTCGCTCCGAGCTTCGCGGCGACGGATTCGCACGCCTCGCGAGAGCGGTGCGCCGCGACGGCGACGGCGCGGAAGGAGTCGGGATGGGACAGGATGACGTCGACGGCGCTTGTGCCTATTGAGCCCGTGACGCCGAGGATGACGATCCGCTTCATTTCGCCGCGAGCTGCTCCCTGATCGCCTTGACCTCGGCCCTCGTCTTCGCGAGCATCTTCGGCAGGAGAACGCGTCCGCCGAAGTCCTTCATCGACTCGGCGGGCGACCCGATGACGTACTTGACGGATCCGTCCAGGGACTGCGGAACGCCGGCCTGCGGGCCGACCTGCACGCCGTCGGCGATCTTGATGTGACCGGAAATGCCGGCCTGCGCCCAGATGAGGCAGCCGGACCCGATCTGCGAGGATCCGGCGACGCCGGCCTGCGCAATGATTCCGGAATAACCCGCGACCTTGACGTTGTGTCCGATCTGGACCAGGTTGTCGATCTTCGTGTGCGGACCGATATAGGTGCGCCCGATGCGCGCGCGGTCGATCGTGGTGTTGGAGCCGATCTCCACGAAATCGCCGAGCTCGACGTTGCCGAGCTGCGGAATCTTCTCGATCTTCGGGAGCCCGTTCTCGAAGGTCGTGTTGTACCCGTATCCGTCGCCGCCGAGGCGGACACCGCAATGGAGTATGACGCACCTGCCCAGCTTCGTCCCCTCGCGCAGGGTGACCTGCGGATATATGTGGCTGCCCTCGCCTACGGTGCAGCCCTCGCCAATGAACACCTGCGCCTCGATCACGGCGTTGTCACCGACGACGGCGCCCTTCTCGATGACGGTGAACGCGCCTACGTGCACGTTCGCGCCGAGCTTCACCGAAGGATCGACCACGGCCGTCGGATGGACGCCCGGGACACGGACGGGATCCGGCGGAGCGAAGATCCTGGCCGCGGCCATGCAGGCGTGGTTGGGATCCGCAACACGGATGACGGAGCACGGCGCGCCCTTGTCCCATTCGGGGGGAAGAAGGACCGCGGAGGCCCTGGTCGTCTCGACAAGCCTGACGTGCTTCGGGTCCTTGCAGAAGCTCAGGTCGCCCGGACGGGCCTCCTCGAGTCCGCCGCACGCCACGAGCTCGACGTCTTCGCCCTCAAGCGTTCCGCCGAGCGCCCTTGCGAGTTCACTTGCCTTCATCCTTGTCCTTGGCGCGGGCGGCCTTCGGGTCGACGTTCATGTCCTTGAGAATCTCGTCGGTGACGTCGAGATCGGACTTCGCCCACAGCGCAGCGGCGGAATCCATGACGAGGTCGTAGTCCTCGCGCTCGGCGAACCTGGCGATGCGCTTCTTGAGGTCCTCGGCCTGCGACTTGAGAAGCCGGGCCTCGAGCTTGGAAAGCGCCTCCTGGTTGTCCATCGCCTTCTTCCTGTACTCCTGCTGCTGACGGACGAAGCGCTGCTGGATATCCATGATCTTCTTCTCGGAGGCCTTCTTGGCCGCTTCGGAGAGCATGGGATTCTTGAGCTCGTCCGCCACGGACTTGCCTTCGTCCTGTATGTCCTGGAGCGTCGACTGCATCGCGTCGAGCTCCTTCTGGTAGTCCTTCTCGGTGGATTTTAGGAGCTCCTTGTTGGACTCGTAGCTGGGATGGTTCCTGACGAGAAGCATCATGTCGACCGTCCCGATCTTGAGCCCGCCGGCGAGAGCGGTCAGCGAAAGCGCCGCCACGGCGGCCGCAAGTATTCTTTTCATCTGTTTTCCTTTCTGGATTGTTCCGAACCGTCCCGGTCCCGTCAGAAATCGTATCCGATCGTGAAGCTGAAGACTTCCTTGTCCGCGTGGTCGGGCTTCTCTATCGGGGTCGCGAAGTCGAGGCGTATCGGGAACATCGGGATGTCGAGCCTGATGCCGAGACCGCACGTCCACGCGAAGGTGTCCGAGATGTCGAAGTCGAATTCGTCCTCGCCGACGGCGCCCATGTCGGTGAACGCTGCGAGACGGAGCATCCTGACGATCGGAATCGTGTATTCGAGGTTCGCGCAGAAGAGCGTCTGGCCGCCCCACGGCATGTAGTCGTTCTTGAGCTCGTCGTCGCGGTACTTGCGCGCGAACGGAGACACGTGGCGGTATTCCACGCCGCGGACGGTCTTCGGTCCGCCCAGGAACATGCGGTCGTAGATCGGCACCTCGTCGGAGAACGCGTCGATGGTCTCGGCCCTGACCGCCATCATGAGGACGTGGCGGTAGCGCTCCCACACCGTGAAGTAGCTGCGGTGGCTGAAGCCGGCGCGCCAGTACTCGTTGTCGCCGCCGGCGATGTCGACGAACACCTGGCTGCGCATTCCGGTCGTCGGCATGCGGAAGCTGTCGCGCGTGTCGCGCGTCCAGAAGAACCTCGCCACGGCCTCGACGGCGTCGCCGTAGTCGTCCTCCTCCTTGTCGAGCGACACCACGTGCCCGTCGTACCACCAGTCTCCGTGCTCGATGTCGTCGAACTCGATGAACTCGACCGTGCCGCGGACGCCGAAGCTGCCGAACGGCTTCCACGTGGGCCAGAACTTGACCGGATAGGAGAGCGTGACGGCGCCGCCGGAGCGGATGATGTCGTACTCGTCGTACCACCTCTGGCGGCGATAGCCCTCGACCGTCAGCTCGAGGAGCCGGCCGAAGAGGTGCGGCTCGGTGACGGAGGCCTCGTACGTCTGGATGCGCGGACCGGCCTGCACGGAAACGCGACCCTTCTGCCCGGCGCCGCGGAAGAGCTTGCCCGGCGCGAAGAGGTCGAAGTTGGACTGCTGGACCTCGCCGTAGACGTAGACGGAGTCGACGGAGCTGGCGGCGACGCCTACCATGAAGCTGCCCGTGTTCTTCTCGTCCACCTCGTACACAAGATCGCGGTACTCTGCGCCGTTGGCGTCCTTGCCCTTGTCCGTCTCGCGCAGGTAGTACCTGACGCGGGAGAAGTAGTCGAGGTTCTCGAGCCTCTTCTTGTACTGCTCGGCGCGGTCGGCGAGCATGCGGTCGCCGGGACCGAGATGGATCTCGCGGCGGATGACGTTGTCCTTCGTGTAGTCGTTGCCCTCGATGCGCACCTGGTTGATGACGACGGGAACGCCCTCGGTGACCGCGAACACGATGTCGACGGTATTGTTCTCGTCCCCGCGCGGGATGCGCCTGTCCACGACGTGCGAATCCGCAAGGCCGCTGTCGCCGGAGCCGACCACCACCTCGATGCGGTGCGCGGCCTCGGCGAGCTCCTTCGCGCTCGCGACGTCGCCGGCCTTCGGCAGGTCGCTCTTGGCGATGACCTCGGAAACCGGATAGCGCGTTACGCCCGTGACGGAAACGTCGCCGACGACGTACCTGGGGCCCTCGGACACCCCGAACACCATGTCCGTCTTGCCGTCCTCGCCGGGTTCGCGCTTCGGAGGCGTGACCTGGGCGTCGAGATAGCCGTGGTCCGCATAGAACGTCTTGACCTTCTCCGCCGCCTGGGCAAGCTCGTCGGGGGACGCGGGATCGTCCATGAACCATCCCTTCGGATTCCACCAGGGGAGTATGTCCGCGGCAACCTTCAGTTCCGCCGCGTCGAAGCTTTCGGCGCCGTCGAACTTCCACTCGCCGACGTCGACCTCGGCACCCTCGTCGATCAGGAAAGTGACCGTCGCGTCGTTGCCGCCGGGCATCACCTTGGGGACGGGCGAAACCTTGGCGTCGGGATAGCCCTTGCGCTTGTAGAGCTCGCGAACCTTGTCGGCCGCCTCCGCCAGCTCTCCCGTGCCGTAGAGCCTGCCGCTCTTGAGCCCGGACTCGCTTGTGATCTTGGAAGTGCTCACGACCTCATTGCCATTGACGACCAGCGGACCCTGGAAGCGGAGCTTGCGCCAGACCTCGAACGTCACCTCCACGCCGTCGTCGGTGCGCCTGGCGTCGACGCGGATGTCCTGGAACTCCCCGGAATCCTTGAGAGAAGTCACGTCGCGCGTGAGAGTCACCTCGTCGTAGACGGACCCCTCCTTCGTTTGACAGCGGGCCAGCACGCTGGAGGTGTCCCCGCCGTAGCCGTCCAGGGCCTTAACCTTGACGTTGGTCACGGTGGCGGCATACGCCGACGCGCCGACAATGGCAAGAAGAGCGATTGTTTTTTTCATTGTGACGTATATTTTACCAAAAATCAGACGGCCGTGGAGACCGCCATGAATTCTTTTATGACTTTTTTGTAGACCTCCCTGTCGGGAGCCGCCACCGCCATGGAGACGCCGAGTCCGGTCGGAAGCACCACCTCGTCGCTGCCGGACGACAGCTTCCATGCGTCGAGGCCGTAAAGGATGTTGTCTGGCTGGGAAATGAGATGCTGGCTGTGAGCGAGTCCGTCCAGCGCCCTGCAGTCGAAGAGCAGCCTGCAGATGAAGTCCGAATCCTCCTTCGCGAGAATGCCCTTCTCTACCGCGTACGCGCAGTCGATGCATATCGCAAGCGGGACGGCGTAGCCGTGCGGAAGCTTGTATCCGCTCATCGACTCGAGCCTGTAGGCGCTCCACTCCGCGAAGTGCGTGTCGCCCTTTTTCGCGCGCGAAGCGACACAGTCGGCAACGATCTCCGCGAAGGCGTCCCAGTCGCGGTTCGCGAGAGCCTCGACGTTCTTCGCGAACTTCCTGAGGAGCGCCGCGTCGGCGGACGCCGCGAAGCGCACGATCTCGCCGAGCCCGCCGCGCCAGACTCCGTCGAGGACGGTCTTCGCGTACGAACGGTCCACGATCACGGCGTCGGGCTCGCACTGAATCCTGAGAGCGTCCTTGATCTCGCGGAAGTCGACCGCGGCATAGTGCGCGAACGCCGCGTCCACCATCGCCGCGGGGGTCGTCGGGACCCTGACGAGCTTCACGCCGCCCCGCACCTGCGCGGCCGCATAGCCCGCGACATCGAGGACCGAACCGCCGCCGATCGCCATCAGGACGTCGTCCGCGCCGATCTTGGCGTCCAGCGCGGCGCTGACGATGCGCCTGACGCCCTGGAGGTCGTCGGACTTCACCTTTTCGCCGCCGGAGATCACGACCGGCGCGGCCGCAAGGCGTATGCCGTTCGCCTGGACGTACCTGCCTATCGCCAGGCCGAGGCCCTCCGTGCGCTGCACGACGTTCATGTCTGCGACGATGAACAGCTTCGGAGTCTCCGAACCCGTCAGCGCGCGCAGCGCATCCGCGACGGCCGCGTTCCCCTCGCCGAACATGTTCTCGGCGAACACCACAGGGTAGCTCCCCTCGGACTTCCAGCCCACGGAAAGCCCGTCCGTCTTCTTCTGTCTAGCCATGTTTCACGCTCCGTTCCTGTAATTCGGTCCTGACGATTCCACAACATGCGCACGAGGCCCCTACCGCCCCTTGCGCGACCCGACTTCAAGCAGTTCCTCCGCGTGACGCATCGCGACGCTCGTTATCTTCTCGCCGCCCAGCATCCGCGCGATCTCGCGAGCCCGCTCCTCCCCCTCGACGGGCTCGATCGCGGTGCGCGTGCGTCCATCGGACACCGACTTGGCGACCACCAGATGGCGCTCGCCGAACACCGCGATCTGCGGCAGGTGCGTTATCGCGATGACCTGGCGTCTCCTGCCGACGTTCCGCATCTTCTCCCCCACGACCTTGCCTACCTCGCCGCCGATGTTGGCGTCTATCTCGTCGAATACGAGCGTCCCCGTCTCGTCGTGCGCCGCGGTCACGGCCTTCACGGCCAGCATGACGCGCGCGATCTCGCCGCTGGAGGCGATGTCCGCGAGAGGACGGGACGCCTCGCCCGGATTGGGCTCGAGGAGGAACACGACCCTGTCGCAGCCCGTCGCGTCAGGCTCGGACGGATCCAGCCTTATCGCGAACTTCGCCTTCGCAAAGCCGAGGTCCCTGAGCTCGCCGGTGACGGCGCGGGCCAGCTTCGCAGCGGCGGCGCTGCGCGCCTTCGTGAGCGCCGCGCCCGCGGCGGAAACCGATTTCGCCGCGGCGGCCCTGGCCTTCCCGAGCTCCGCGAGCTTCTCGTCGCGGCCCTCGAGGGACTCCAGACGCGCCTTCTTCTCGTCGAGGATGCCGATGAGGTCGGCTATAGTCCCGCCGCCCTTCAGGTACTTGCGCCTCAGCCTGTTGACGACTCCGAGCCTCGCATCCATCTCTTCGAATTCCGCGGAATCGACATCGAGCCCTGCCGCCGCGTCGGCGATGGTCCGGGAAAGCTCCTCGATCCTTCCGACGATATCCTCGGACTCCTTCGCCCAGTCCTCCGCCTCGGGGAGGTGCTTCGCGACCGCGGCGAAGCGCGGACGCAGCTTCGCGACGATGGCCGCGGCTCCGTCGTCACCGCCAAGCGCCTCGGTCATCTCGTTCGCCGCCTCGACGATCTCCTCGGCATGTGCAGCCGCCGCGTGGCGCTCCGCAAGGTCCTCGTCCGCCGGGGACAGTCCCGCCTCGGAAAGCTCGCCGACCTGGTATCGGAGAAGGTCCATCGCGTCGTCGTCCGCCGTCTCGGCAAGAAGCTTCTCGATTTCGGCGCACACGCCCTGAAGCGCGGACCAGGCCGCGGAATATTTCCTGAATGCGTCGTCGTGCCCGCCGTACGCGTCCAGGGTCCTCCGCTGGAACGATTCCTCGAGAAGCAGCTGGTTCGAGCGCGGACCGTGTATGTCCACGAGCGTCCGGCCGAACTCCCGAAGGTCGGCGACGGACGCGGCTTCGTCGTCAATCCACGCGCGGGAGTGCCCGTTTGCGGAGACGGTCCGCCTCACGACCCTGTCGCCGAAGTCCGCCTCGACCTCGGCCTCCTTCGCGCCGTCGCGCACAAGCGATGCGTCGGCACGCCCGCCCAGGACGAGCGAAAGCGCACCCATCAGGACGCTCTTTCCTGCGCCCGTCTCTCCTGTAAGGACGTTGAGTCCCGGGGCGAAATCGGCCTCCGCCTTCTCGACGACGGCCAGGTTCGAAACTGTCAACCGATGAAGCATCTTCCCTCGCGGCTGCTGACGACGAATAAATGGCTAACGACTGGTGATCGACTGCGACTTTAAAATGTGGAGCGGGCGATGGGAATCGAACCCACGTAAGAAGCTTGGGAAGCTCCTATTCTGCCATTGAATTACGCCCGCGTGTCATGACTACCGCAATGCGGTTGGCGGAGAGAGAGGGATTCGGACCCCCGATACCCTTGCGGGTATGCATGATTTCGAGTCATGTGCATTCAACCAGGCTCTGCCATCTCTCCACGTGACAGGAGCGTATTCTACCAAAATTCGGCCCATCCCGTCAACCGCCGCAGGTCCCCAAATGGTAATATCTAACGGATCAGCAAAGAAGAGAGGAAGTCCACGGGTTGACTAGCGGACACGGAGATCCTGGACGCGGAAGCCCGTCTCGTGGGACGGAACCTCCTTGATCTGGAAGTTTATTCCGTCAATCGTCAAGGCTCCAGACGGCAGCGAGAGGTCGACCGTCGCAGTCTGCCATGTCGCCCCGTCGGCATCGATTTCGCCGCCCTCGATCTTCGGAGTGATATATCTGGTCTTGCGCCTCTCGCCGTCCGCGCCCCAGTAGCTGACAAGCACCTGAAAGTGCTGTCCGCCGCTGTCGGACTTCCCGAAGCGGTCCTTCATCCCGTTGACCTCGAAGACGAATTCCGCGGCGTTGGTCACGGCGACGCCCTCCTTCGGGAATGCTATGTGCGTCCCGGACCAGGCCCTCGACTTGTCCGAAATCCCGACGTCGATCTCCTCGCCCTTCACGAGTCCCTCGAGTCCGCCCCACGAATATGCCTTGCGAAGGCACGGACTCAGCGCGACCTCCTTCCCGCCCGCGGCAGGCTTCTCCGCCGTTATCGCCGCGACAAGCACCCATCCTTCCTCGCACCACGGATTCCCCACCTCGATTTCGGCGAGGACCCTGTCAGGCGCCGGATTGCGCCAGCGCCACAGCCAGAATCCCCTGCCTTCCGAATTGCGCCAGCCGGGACGGGCGGGAATCTCGGACGGATCGTTCTTCGACGCGTCCCAGTCGCCGGACTCGAGTCCCGGGCGAATCTTCCGTTCAATCCTCGTCCCGTCCGCGTAGATGAACTTGTAGAGCCAGCGTCCGTCCGCCCCGAATCCGCTCCCCGCATGCTGGAAGACGAGCGACGAGACCTTTCGTCCGACCGGGATCCTCGCCGCGCCGCCTCTGTTCCTCGGACTGACGAGTATCGCATCCTTCCCGCCGTTCTGGTCCGGACGGATGAAATCGAATTTCGCCCCGCCGCATTCGACGACACCCCACGGCGCGTGCGAAATCGGACCCGATCCGACGTCTATGGCCCCGAGCGCAGCATTCGCACACGAGGAAACGTCTATGAAGTCCGCCCTCTCGTCCGCGATCGCGAATCCCGTCGGAGCCTTCTTCGGCGCCGCCTCGAGAAGCCACTTCTTCGCGTCCGCAACCGCCTGCCCGAACGACGGCGCATCTTCCATCTCTCCGAATCGGCCCGCAAGCAGCTCCTTCGTCCGCGCGCCGACGAGAACGGCTCCGTCTCCAGGCATCAGCGTCAGGACCGCGGACCCGTCCTCCCCCCGCGGCATCGCCTTCCTCGCAGTGACGCAGTAAAGCTGCTCGCGCCCGCGGGGACGCAGCCTGAACGCCTTGGGCGCAAGAGACCTGTTGAAGACGATGTATCCCGTGTAGTCGCCGCGCCTGGAGGGGATCGCCTCGATGTCGCCTTCGTGTACGTCCTTCTCGAGCTGAAGACAGTCGCATGGATGTTCGACCCCGGCATCGGCCATCAGATGCGAGAGGAGCATTCCCAGATCTTCGCGCGAGAGTCCGAGCGGAAGATAGACGACGGACCCCTTGCCGAGGCTGCGCGAAAACACAGGCGCGTTCCCGGGATCCAGCCTGCGCGGCTTCCATCCATCGCATGCAGCGACTTCCTTCGTCACGATGGCGCCGAGTTCGCCTGCGCCCGGAATCCTGACGGGCTCCGGCTGCGCGGACATGGCAGGCGAGAGTTTCAGCCCGGGGAAGCGCGACACCGCGTCCGGCCGCTCGTTCGCGTATTCGTCGAGCGACATGGCCTCGTCGACCATGATGAGCCTGCCGCCCCCCTTCACCCACTCCTCGATCTTCGCCAGCGTTCCGTCGCCGGTCGCCTCGACTCCCGCGGCTACAAGGACGCCATAGCGATCGAGCCGTCCCGACGCGAGCTGCTCCTCGAAGACGACATCATGCGGAATCTGCGCGAAGTCGAGCGCCTCCGACGCGAACGGAATCATCCGTGCGGCGGGATGGTTCGCGACGAGTCCGAGGCGCCATGTCGGATACGAGAAGAGCAAGGCGACCTTCACGGCGACTCCGCGGTCGCGCGGGGCGAAGAGGTCGTCGACCGCGAACATCTCGCGCTTCGCGTCCATGATCCCGAGAAGAGCCTCGGCGGGAACCGCCCACGGATTGAGCGCCATGTACGGGAACTTCTCGGCGAGGAGGAGCCCGCCGTTCGGCCTGTTCCAGAGCGAGTCTCCCGTACGGCGGTCCCACTTGAAGAAGTAGGATGCGTTGAGTCCGCGCGCGAACTGCGTGAGGAGCATGTTGCGGTGGCTCGAGCGGGTCTTGCCCAGATACGTCTCTCCGTCTACGATCGGCTTGCCGTCCGCGACAGCCTTGAGGCAGTGCGCCTGGAACATGTCGGAACCGCCGGTAGAGCTCATGACGACGCCCGTCGTGCGGTTCGCCTTGTAGGCGTTGATGTATCCGCCGGACATACGGAGAGGCTGGACCGCCGTCCGGACGTCCGGACGTCCGTCGATCTCCTTTATCGCCTCGAGCCCCGCCTCGCACGCCTCCGCGAAGATGTCCTCGCGGAACTTGATCCACTCGACCTTGCGGGCGAGTCCCTCCGGGAACCTGCCTCCCGTCCGCCGCTCGAACTCCGCGACCGCGGCCGGCGAACGGTCGTCGTAGTGCGGCTCGTTGAAGAGCTCGTAGACGTACGGCCTGACGCCCTTCTCGAGGAGCGCCTTCGCGCCGCTCTGCCACATCTCGCGGTAGAGCTGACGTCCCTCGGGCGTGACGATGGAATACGGCATGAAGTGTCCGTCCGCGAAGGCCTCCTTCGCCGGAGCCTTCCCCTCGACGTACCCGAGTCCGCCATGGCTCCATCTCGCGCACGTGAAGTCGACGAAGACAGGGAGGCCGGACGCGTAGTAGCGCGAGGATGCGGACCAGTCCCATGCGGCGTCCGCCTGCCAGAATCCGCGCGGACGGTACTTCTTGAGCCACGTGGTCGGGACCTCTCCGCCGACGGAGTCGAACCCGACGCGCTGCAGCGCCTCGTAGTCCGGCGCCTTCTCGTACAGCCAGTCGAGCGAACGCGGATATCCGTCGGTGCGCTTCGCGAGCCACTCTGTCCTGGGACATCCGTAGACGATCGTCGAAACGAGGAATCTTTTCTTCCCGTCCAGCAGGAACGTTCCGTCGGGCGCAATCTCGAACTTTGCGTTCGGCGCGAGCCTGAGTTCCGCGGGAATCTCGTCGAGCGGCGGAAAAGGATCCGTCTCGGTCATTCCCGGGGCAAGGACGGATTCGGCGGCCGCCGGCACTGCGGCCAGCGCAAGAAGTGCAAACATCGGATACCTCTGTTTCATGGGGCTATTATACCAAAAATCAGCCTACGCGATAGCCGACGCCGCGGATGGTCTCGATGTGGTCGGACCAGCGGCCGAGCTTTTTGCGGAGGTTCGCGATCTGGACGTCGATCGTCCGCTCGTCGGACGAACGGGCGAGGATCCGTCCGCGATGCGCGACCAGCTTCACGAGAAGGCCGAATTCGCCGGCGGACATCTTGAGAGGGGTCCCGTCGAGTTTCGCAAGACGATTGGGCTCGTCGATGACGAGGCCGTCGAAGTCCACGCCCTCCGTGACCGGGAGCGAGCGGCGAAGGACCGCCTTGACGCGTGCGAGGAGGACCCGCCTGTCGAACGGCTTCGTCACGTAGTCGTCCGCCCCGGCCTCGAGTCCGCGGACGATGTCCTCGGGCTCGGTCCGCGCCGTGACCATGAGTATGCGCGTCGCCGAGAGTTCCGGCGTCTCCCGGATCCGCCGCGCGATCGCGAAGCCGTCCATGCCCGGGAGCATCACGTCGAGGAGGACGAGATCGGGCCTGTCGCGGCGTATCGCGTCCAGCGCGTCGTCGCCGCGGGCGAACGACCTGACGTTGCCGTATTCGGCGCCTGAAAGCGCCAGCTCGAGGATGGTGCGTATCGTCGCATCGTCCTCCGCTATGAATATGGAGGAGGCGTCGCTCACTGTTTTGCGTCGCGGCGCCGGAGATAGTCCTTCGTGACGCGCCAGACGACGGGCGAGAGGAGGACGAGCGCGATCAGGTTCGGGAACGCCATGAGTCCGTTGAAGACATCGGCCATGCCCCAGACGACGGACACGGTGAGGTAGGGACCGACGAACACCACGGCGACGTAGAGAAGCCTGTAGATCTTGACGATCCACTGGCGCCTGGAACCCACCAGGTACTCGAGGCACTTCTCGGAGTAGTAGTTCCATCCGAGGATCGTCGTGAAGGCGAAGAACGTCAGCGCCGTCATGAGGAAGAAGCCGGAGAAGGCTCCGGACCCGGGACCGAGGAAGGCGAGTCCGCGGCCGAACGCCTCGATGGTGATGTCCACGCCCTTGAGCCCGAGAGACGGCTCCCAGGCGCCGGTGACGACGATGGCGAGTCCGGTCATCGTGCAGATGACGATGGTGTCGATGAACGTCCCCGTCATGCAGACGAGCCCCTGGCGCGCGGGCTCGTTCGTCTTCGCGGCGGCCGCGGCGATCGGGGCGGATCCGAGACCGGCCTCGTTGGAGAAGATTCCGCGGGCGACGCCCTTCTGCATCGCGATGAAGATCGTGCCGACCATGCCGCCGGTGAAGGCGGAAGGGTTGAACGCGGCGCGGACGATGAGCTCGATCGCGGCCGTGATCTTCGAGATGTTGCCGATGAGGAGGAACGCGATGATGACGACGTAGGAGATCGCCATGAACGGAACTATCACGGTCGAGACCGCGGCGATGCGCTTGAGCCCGCCGATGACGACCAGCCCGACGCAGAGCGTGACGATGAGGCCGGAGATGACGACAGCCCACGAATAGGAGGTGTCTATGCCCGCCCAGGAGAGGATGGCGACGCCTGTCGACGGATCGGCCGGCGAGAAGTCGGGATCGAAGAAGCGGAGCGTCGCAGACGATATTCCGTGCACCTGGGTGACGGTGCCGATGCCCATGATGCCGGCGAGGACGCCGAATACGGCGAAGATGACGGCGAGCCACTTCCAGTTTCTGATGCCGAAGACGCCCTTGAGCCCCTTCTCGATGTAGTAGAACGGTCCGCCCAGAACCCTGCCGTCCGAAGTGAACTCGCGGTACTTGACGGCAAGAAGTCCCTCGGCGAACTTCGTCGCCATGCCGAAGAAGGCGGCGACCTCCATCCAGAAGAGCGCGCCAGGTCCGCCCGTGCCGATCGCCGTCGCGACGCCGACGATGTTGCCCGTGCCGATCGTCGCCGAGAGGGCCGTGCACAGCGCCCCGAATGCCGAGACGTCGCCTGACGTGCCCTCCTCGGTGTGGAACATGTAGCGGAAGGCGTTCTTCAGGTTGAAGAGGTGGTTCAGCCTGAGGATGCAGGTGAGGAGGAGTCCCGTGACGAGGATGGCCCCGATAAGCGGGAGCCCCCAGATGACTTCGTCGACCTTGTCGACCCACGCGGTGAAGGCGTCAAGCCAGCCGGACGTGGCCTCTACGGTCCTTGCGATGGTCGTCTCCTGGGCGGCCTCGACCGTCTTCTCGACTGCCTGAAGCGCCGTTTGAACTACGGTATTCGTCATATCTCCTTCTCCATGCGGGTCATGCCGCGAAGGCCCCTTCCTCCGCGTCTCGGTGAATTATACCACTTCTCTCCCTCCAAGGCAAAGCAAAACGGGAAGGAACCCGGCTCCTGTCCGGGCTAGAGAGAGATGCGGCCGTTGACGGCGGTGGCCTTGACTGTCGCTCCGGGCGGATACCTGCCCGCGACGACGGCCTTCGCGATCGGATTCTCGAGTTCGCGCTGGATGGCGCGCTTCACCGGACGCGCGCCGAACGCGGGATCGTATCCCTCGCGCGCAAGGACGTCCATCGCCTTCTCGTCCACCTCCAGCGTCAGCTCCTGCTCCGCCAGCCTCTTCGCGAGGTCCGCGAGCTGCAGCTTCACGATCTCGCGGATCTGGCTCTCGTTCAGGCTGTCGAACTCGAGTATCTCGTCGAGACGGTTCAGGAACTCGGGACGGAAGATGTCCTTCAGCGAATCCTTCGGAGCGTTCGAGGTCATGATGACGACGGTGTTCTTGAAGCTCACGGTCCTTCCGTGGCTGTCGGTGAGCCGTCCGTCGTCCAGGACCTGCAGCAGCATGTTGAAGACGTCCGGATGGGCCTTCTCTATCTCGTCCAGGAGGACGACCGAGAACTGCTTTCTCCTGACGGCCTCGGTGAGCTGTCCTCCCTCCTCGAACCCGACGTATCCGGGCGGCGCTCCGACGAGGCGCGAGACGGCGAACTTCTCCATGTATTCGGACATGTCGAGACGCACCATCGCGTTTTCGTCGTCGAAGAGCTCCTGCGCGAGCGCCTTCGCGAGCTCCGTCTTGCCGACTCCGGTCGGACCGAGAAAGAGGAACGCGCCCACGGGCCTGTTGCGGTTCTTGATTCCGGCGCGCGAGCGTATCACCGCGTCCGCGACGGCGTCGACCGCCCTGTCCTGTCCGATGACGCGCCTGTGGAGCGTCTCGGGAAGCCTGATGAGCTTCTCCCTCTCGCCCTCCACGAGCTTCGCGACGGGCACCCCGCTCCAGCGCGAGACGACCTCGGCGATTTCGTCCGCCGTCACTTCTTCACGGAGGAGGGCCTGGGAATCGTCCTTATTCTTATCGTCTTCATGGGCCTTGAGCTCGCGTTCGAGCTGCGGAATGACTCCGTACTTGATTCTTGAGGCTTCATTGAGGTCTCCTGCCTGTTCTGCCTGTTCATATCTGGTCTTGGCCGCGTCCAGGCGCGTGCGGACCTTCCGCACCTCCTCGAGCGCCGCCTTCTCCTTTTTCCACTGCGCGGTCATCGCGTCGGACTTTGCCTTGAGTTCGCGAAGTTCCTCCTGCAGCTCCTCGAGCCGCTTCCTCGAGGCGCCGTCCTTCTCCTTCCTGAGCGCGACCTCCTCGATCTCGAGGCGGCGCACGTGGCGGGAAATCTCGTCGAGCTCCTGCGGACAGGAATCCATCTCGGTGCGGATCCTCGCGCACGCCTCGTCCAGCAGGTCGATCGCCTTGTCGGGGAGGAACCTGTCCTGGATGTAGCGCGCGGAAAGCGCGACGGCGCTCACGAGCGCCTCGTCGCGGATGTGCACGTTGTGGTACTTCTCGAAGCGCTCCTTGAGTCCGCGCAGTATGGACACCGCATCCTCCTCGGACGGCGCATCCACCATCACCGGCTGGAACCTGCGCTCGAGGGCCTTGTCCGACTCCATGTACTTGCGGTACTCGTCGAGGGTCGTCGCGCCGACGCAGTGGAGCTCTCCGCGCGCGAGGAGAGGCTTCAGCATGTTGCCGGCGTCGGAGGACCCCTCGGTCTTCCCCGCGCCGACGATAGTGTGGATCTCGTCGATGAAGAGTATGATCCTGCCCTCGGACTCCCTGATCTTCTTCAGGACCGCCTTCAGGCGCTCCTCGAACTGTCCGCGGTACATCGCTCCCGCCATCAGCGCCGTCATGTCGAGCGAGAATACCGTGCGGTCCTTGAGTCCCTCCGGAACGTCGCCCCTGTTGATTCGCTGGGCGAGTCCCTCCACGATCGCCGTCTTGCCGACGCCGGGCTCGCCGATGAGGACCGGATTGTTCTTCGTCTTGCGCGAAAGAATGCGTATCACGTCACGGATTTCCGTGTCGCGTCCGATCACCGGATCGAGCTTGCCGGACTTGGCAAGCGCCGTCAGGTCGGTGCCGTACTTTTCAAGGCACTTCTCTCCGTCCTCTTCGGGCGGCGTATAAGATGCGTTCATTCTACATTCCTCCTTCCTGCACCATGTCAATACCATCAAGGCAAGAAGGATGCCAAGGGGAGATAAAAGCAAAAGTTGTGACATTCAGTCACAACCTGTGTCAGTCTTGTCGATGGTTGAGAAAACAGTGACACGCCTGCGCGAGGTTTTCACCTTGGGGATTGCTCCCCTTGTTCTCCTTAGAAAGGAGGTGATCCAACCGCTGGTTCCCCAACGGTTACCTTGTTACGACTTCATCCCAATCACCACCCACACCTTAGGCCGACAGATGCCGGAC
>JAFONM010000025.1 GCA_017418445.1 Kiritimatiellia bacterium | reverse complement strand
GGCGCCGACTTGTTGCCGCCTTCCTGGACGTGGATGATGTCGTCGTTCTCGAAGCACCTGACGACGTGCAGTATCGCGTCGCACTCGCGGATGTTCGCGAGGAACTTGTTCCCGAGCCCTTCGCCCTTCGACGCGCCCTTGACGAGACCGGCAATGTCGGTGAACTCGACCGTCGCGCGTATTATCTGCTGCGGGCTTACGATCTTCGCGAGCGCCTCGAGGCGGGAATCCTTGACCTCGACTATCGACGTGTTGGGCTCGATCGTGCAGAACGGATAGTTCTCGGCGGCTGCCTGCTGCTTCTTCGTGAGTGCGTTGAAAAGCGTGGACTTGCCGACGTTGGGGAGGCCCACGATGCCTACATTGAGACTCATTTCTTTACTTCTTCTTTCTTGACCTTTTCAAAACCGTTCGTGCCCGGGACGTACTTCCAGCCCGGGTACATGAGCTGCAGCTCGCTGCGATAGAAGTTCGCGTCGGCGACCCTGTCGTCCCTGAGCGCCTGTATGTAGAGAGACTCGAGCCTGGAGACGGCGTTCGAGCGCGCACTCGCCGTCAACTCGTCCCTCATTTCGGTTTCCAGGCGATTCGCCCTCGCGAGGGCGCGGGATTCCCTCGGGATCGTCCTGTCGTTCTCCCTGAGAACCGGGCCCTGCGTCTCGTCTGTCGAGTTGGTCCCTTCGTTGGCGTGCGTCGTTTCAAGATCTAGTATCGTCTTCTCCGGACGCAGGGCGAGTTCGCGCTCGTCGAGATCCTGCTTGAACTCCATGAGCTGACGCGCGAGTTCGTCCAGGTTGGCGCTCCTGAGCTGCAGGGCCGCGGCCTCCGCGACGGCGCGGTCGGCGGCGGCCTTCGTCTGCTCCGCCTCAAGCCTCGCAATCTCGAGCTTCGCGTCAGCCTCCTTCTCCTTCGCCCTGGCATCCGCCTTCGCCTTTTCCGCCTCTGCGCGGGCGGCGGATGCCTTCGCCTGCTCGGCCTCCGCGGCGGAAGCCTCCTTCGCCGCGGCAGCCTTCCTGGCGTCGCGGTCCGCCTCGGCCTTGGCTGCCTCGTCCGCGGCGATCCTGGACTCGGCCTCCTTCGCCTTCCTGTTCTCCTCGGCGGCCCTGCGGTCCTCCTCCGCCTTCTTGAGCGCTGCCTCGTTGGCGGCGGCCTGGCGTTCGGCCGCCTTCTCGGCCCTTATCTGCGCCTCCTTCTCGGCCTGCGCCGCCTCGGCGTTCAGCGCCGCCGCGTTCGCGGCGGCCTTGGCCGCGTCGGCCCTGTTGCCGGTGACGCGGATCACCGCCCACGCGACTATGCCGGCGACGGCGACGAGCGCCGCAAGGAGGACTATCCTATTTCTGTCCATTCCGCAGTCACTCCTCTTCCTTCTTCCTGGCGTTCGCGTCGTCGGCCTTTATCTCTTCGCCGGCCTTGCCGAGCTTCTCCTCGCGTATGGACTTGGCGAGATCCTTCAGGTCCTCCTGCGTATACCCCTCGACCCTTTCGTCGAACGCATCCTTGTCCTCGCCCTCGAGCTCGTCGCGGTGCTGCTCGATCCAGAACTTGCGCTCCTCCGCAGTCATCTTCTCGAGCGCCTTCGCGCGGTCGAGCTTCCACTTCTCGATGGCCAGCTTGGTCTCGCGGTCCTCGTCGCGCTTCTTCGCCTCCTCCTTCAGGCGACGGAGAATCTCCTTCTTCGCGACAGGATCGGCAAGCTGCGAGGCGGACCAGCCGCCGTCGTCCCAGGGCCTCACGTCGCTCATCGCGTTCTTGCGGCGCAGCGCCTCGGCCTGCGCGGACTCCGCGTCGTCGAGGACGTACGGCGTCATGAAGACGAGGAGTTCCTTGCGGCCCTCCGTGTAGGAGGTGGAACCGAAGAGCCACTTGCCGATCCACGGGATGTCCTTCAGGATGGGGATGCCGGTCTCGGACTCCGAGATGGACTTCTCGGTGAGTCCGCCGAGGACGACGGTCTGCATGTTGTCGAGCGAGATGTCGGCGGACATCTTGCGCGTCACGGTCGTCGGGACCGACACCGTCGAAGTCGTGTCGCCGCCGACGTTCGCCTGGATGGCCTGGTTCTCGCCGACCTGCGAATACTCCTCCTCGACGGTGAGCATGACGGTCCCGTTGGGATTGATCTTCGGCGTCACCTTGATCGTGAGGCCGATCTCCTTCTGCTCGTAGTCCGGGACGGTCGTTCCGTTGTACGTGGAGCCGGAATAGGTGTAGCCCTTCAGGAGGTAGCGCATCTGGGTCGCCTCGATGGTCGCCTCCTTGTTGTCGACCGTCATCACGATCGGCGAGGCGACGTACTTCGTGTGGCTGTCGGACTTCGACGCCTGGATGACGGCCGCGATGTTGAGCTTGTCGGACTTGAGGAGGTAGTTGATGCCTGCGCCTATCGGAGACGCGCCGTTCGTCGCGACGCCGAAGCCCGCCGAAACGAGGGAGGCGAGCGTCGAGGCCGCGGTTCCGCCGCCGCCGCCGAGCGCGTAGCTGCCGTTGTTTACGAGGCCGTCGCGGACGAGCTCCGTCGTGTACGCCGCGAGGTCGCTGATGTCGTAGCCCTCCTTGCCCGAAAGCCCGGATGCGGCGAATTCCTCTTTGGACATCCTCGTGTCGATGAGGGACGTGATCGAATCGCCGCTCGCGCTGGCGCTCGTCCGCGTCAGATAGTAGCGCTGGTTTCCGGAACGGTCTCGATCGGGCACCGTCTGTCTGGACCGGCCCCTCTGCACCCAGTCGATTCCCGTCTGGATGTCGTCGCCGAGGGTGACCTCGACGATGGCGGTCTCGATGAGGACCTGCGAGAGCTTGACGTCCATCCTCTCGATGATCTCCTTGACGGCCGGCCAGACATCCTTGTTGCACATGACGACGAGTCCGTTGATCCGCTTGTCGGCGAGCACGGTGCAGTTGTCCTTCGAGAGCTCGCCCGTCTTCGCCTCGCCCGAGCGCTGGTTCACGCTCTGGCGCTGGGGGGCGGCGGCGCCGGGCGTGCTGCGCGTGATGTTGCTGCTGTGTCCGTTGCGGGCGTTCTGGTTCGGGTTCTTGCTGGTGGAGCTCTTCGACGAGGACGAATTGCCGATGAGGTCGTTTATCATGTCGGAGACGTCCTCGGCGTCGGCGTAGTTGAGGCGGACGACCTTCACCTCGACCTCGGGCGTCGTCTCGACGTCCAGCTCCTCTATCACCTTGTCGAAGAAGTCCATGTTCGTCTTGGAGGTGATGAAGATGAGCTTGTTGGACCTCTCGTCGGGGGTTATGATGACCTTGCCGCGAATCATGCCGCGGTCCGCATCGGAGACGCTCGCGACCATCGACTCCACGTTCTGCGGCGCGGCGGGCTGCGCGGGCTGCCCGGGACGGCGGAGGAGCGTCGGCGAGGGTGCGGCCGGACGGTTGTTGACCGTCGTCCCCTGCGCGGCCGACTTGCTCATCTTCTCGAGCTCCTTCTGGGACTCCTCGACGATCTTCTGTATCGCCTCCATGATTTCCGTCGCGCTCGCGTTCTTGATCTGGCGGACGAACACGTTCTCGTTTATGGGAGTCGCGACGTCGATCTCCCTCGCGACCTTGCGCATCGAATTGATGTTGAGTCCGGTGTCCGTGACGAGGATCTTCCCGATGCGCTCGTAGACGAGGAGGAGTCCCTTCGGGGACTTGAGCCCCTCCATGACCGTCTTCGCCTCGTCGATCGGGATGTTCTTGAACGTGATCATCGCCGAGTAGACCCGCGAGGAGTCCGGGATCGGGGCGTCCTCCTCTATCAGGAGCGGAATCGCCTCGCCGCGCGCCTTGTCGCGCGGAAGCGCGCGGACGAACTTCTTCGACTCGTCGTCACCCTCGCCGTATGGCTCCATGTGGATTCCGTTCATCTCGAACGCCGCCTCGAGGGCCGCTATCTGGTCCTCCTTCGTAAGCTTCTGCCCCGGGAGCGAGACGAGCTTTATCTTCGCGTCGGGCGTGGACGGATCCCTGAGAACGGTCTTGCCGACGAGCTGGCCGTAGATCTTGAAGGCGATGTCGAGGTCGGTTCCCTCGGGAATGTAGATGTCGCTCGTCTGCTCGTCGGCGTCCTTTCCGGCCGCCGAGGCGCGGGCCTCGGAGTTCGCCTTCTCCGACACCGGCGCCGCGGGCTGGCTGCGCATCGGCGGCCGCCGCAACTGCGCCGAAGCCGCGAGCGCCGCCGTGGCGGCGAGCGTCAGGAACGCGAATCGCAATGTCTCTTTCATATCGGGCGTGTCCTCCTCTCTATTCCTTGCGCCTGTAGATGCATGTCAGCGTCATCTTGCCGGTAAGAAAACCGGGGCGCTTGGCGTACGGATTGAAATTCATCGACTCCACGTCGAACTTGCCTTCGTCCGTCGTCTCGAGTTCGTACAGGAACTTCACGAGCGTCTCGAGCGCGCCGACCCACTCGATGTCGACCTTCATCTTCTTCATCTCGTCGGCAACGCCTTCCCTGCTCGTCTTCTGGCTGGATATCGTGATGTGGTTGCGCGTGGCGATGTCCTGGACGAGCCCGTAGAGGAACGTGTCAGGATTCTGGTTCTCGTCGAGTTCGCGTATCTGCAGCACCTCGTCCTCGTACGCCTTGTCCCACTTGCCCTTCTCGGCGATCGTCCTGTCCTCGTGCGCTATGCGCTTCTCGGTCTTGGCGAAGCGGTCGGCGGCCTCGGACCAGACGTGGCGGAACCGCATGAACCACAGACCCGCCGCGAGCGCGTACATCGCCACGACGACGAGCGTGCCGATCACGGCCTTCTCCCTGAGCGAACCGGCGGCCATCACTCCTCCTCCTCTTCCTCGGGCGCGACGAAGCTGCATTCGACGTCGAACGTCGCGGCCCTGCCGGCTCTCGTGTTGATGCCCCTCGGGAGCGTCACCTGGGCGAAGAACGGCGTCTCGCCGTCCTCCTCCAGCCCGCTGATCTGCGAAAGCGCGAGGTTCCCGAGATTGTCCTTGAACTGGAGGATGCCGGCGGAGGATCCGCTCGCCACCGTTCCGCTGAAGGTCAGCTTTTCGTTGCGCTTGAAATTCCAGCGGGAGAGCTCGATGTCGTCGGGCGGCATGGCCGAAACCACCGCGCGCAGCGTCTCGAGCCCTCCCTGGTCGTGGTTGGACATCGCCTTGACCGCCTTCACCTGCTCGACCTTCGCGTTGACCTTCCTGAAGAGCGCGGACTCCTCCTTGCGGTCCAGCAGCCGCTCGGTCCTGTATTCGTAGACCTTCGGAACGCCCAGCAGCACCGCCATCAGCAGCAGCCACAGTCCGCCCGCCACGCCGAAGCCCGTGCGCATCTTGCGCTTGAACCGCGTCTCCTCGAGGACCTCGCGCCAGCTGTCCGGCAGCACGTTCAGCGAGGACGGATCCTCCGTCCGCTTCGTTATCCCCTCGCGCGCGTCGCCGGGGAGCGCCGGATCGCCGTCCGCGACGGTCGTCACCCTGGCGTCGCCCAGGATGCCGGCGACGGAACCGTCGAGCCCGACAGACTCGGGACTCGCGCCATCCGTCCCGAGGACGACGACCTCGGATACCGGCAGCGCTCCGGCGAATCCCTCGGCCTCGAGAAGGAGGAGCGTCAGCTCCCTCTTCATGTCGGCGGACTCCGATATCGCCCTCACCGCGACCGGAAGGTCGTCGTCGAGCACGAACGCGGCGACGCTTCCGTCATCGCCCATCAGAAGAAGCCTGCGCGTGCGCTTGCCCGAACCCGCGAAGCGCGGCAGGACGAACGAAAGCCTGCCGAGCGGAATCGCGTCTATGCGCGTAATGTTGATTCCGGCGCCGTCCAGCGCCGTCGCAATGTCGTCGGCCGATCCTTCCGGCAGCGCCGCCGCGAGGACGATCCGTCCGTCCTCCGCCTCCCTGAGGGGCTCGAGACTCACCGCGAGCGGTTCGTCCGGGAAAGGAGACATCGCCTTCATGACAGGCATGACGTACGCCACGGGGTCCTCGAGGTTCGCCGACGGAATCTTTACGACTTTCACGAGAATACGATCCATGGGCACGGCAAGGACCGCCTCGCGGAACCTGCCGGCCGCCGGGCCGAGATCGAGCTCGCCTCCCTTCCAGAGGACTGTCTGGACGGTTTCAGCCATGCGTAGCCGTTATTATTGCCATAAACCTCGTAATTATATCAAAAAAACGACCGCCCGTGGGTGTTTTTCGCTGAAAATCCCACGGTTGGTTTCCAAATATATCTATGCGATTTGACGGGGAGGATGACAGCGCAGGGCGGCCGTCAGAGTCCGTTGGAGATTCCCGTCACGGGAATGTGGACCTCTTCCTTCACCTCGACAGTCGTCGAACCGAAGATGTACTCCGCCGCCAGGGGGGATACCGTGACCGATGCATGCCGGCTCGCGGAGGAGTACGACCCGTCGCCTCCGACAGACCCGAGCGCGCCCTGCCCGGCATCGGCGCGCATCGTCCGCTGCTCGTCCAGGGATTCGACTATGTACTTCCCGAAGGCGAGAAGCCCGGAAAGGACGAGGGCGACGACGAACATGCCTATCGCCAGCTCGACGAGAGCCTGTCCGCGCCTAGTGGCCATGGCTCGTCCCTCCGTGTCCGCCCGGCCCCCCGCCCGTTGGCCGGCGACACGTCTCCGAATTGTACTTGAGCCACCTGAGGCCGGCCTTGCGGAACGACTGATGCTCCCAGACGCCGAGCTGCCGGCAGTAGAAGCAGCCATTGGCGATCGGCCCCTTTTCGAAGTACCTTCCAAGATGCTGCCTCACGTGGGTGACCCACCCGTAGTCGGCCGTAGCGAGGTTCTCGCCGCCCACGGCGTCGAGCGGAACGAGCCGCACCTCGGTCATGCACGGGACGACGAATCCATTCAGCCCGGTCACCGGTCCGACCGCGCCCTGGAGATCCGCGACCGTGCCGAACGGCTTCGCCGCGGCGGCCCAGGTGAAGTCGGACGTCTGCTCAACCGCCACCGCGTCCACCTCCTTCTGGCACCTCAGTATGGCCGCGCATCCGCGGACGTTGTACTCCGGCTTGATCTCCCCCGCTATCGGGAACTCCCATCCCTCGTCGTCGTCCGCGAGCGCAAGTCCGTTGAACCACCTGTGCCAGGCGTCGGGGTTGAAGAAGAACCATGTCTGCTCCGGATCCGAAAGAAGCAGGCTCTTGTCGAGATCCTCCTTCTTGAAGGTTCCGTCGGCGTATCTGCCCAGCAGCGCGAGGAGATCCTCATCCTTGAAGACCGTCGTCAGGTCGAGCGTACGAGCGGCGAGGTGAAGCGAGAATATCTCGCTGTTGTCCATCGAGTTCTCGTCGCGGTCGGGCAGGGGATCCCAGTCGTGGTAGTTCGAATAGGACTTCAGGACGTTGTAGCAGTTGAAGAAGAACCAGCACCAGTCGCGCCCCGAGATCGCATAGTAGAACTGCCGGTTCAGAAGGAGATGTCCGCCCTGTCCGCCGTAGAACTCGACGTTGTCCGGACCCGTCGCGAGTCCGCCGCCGATCGCGCTCTCTATCCTCGAGGCGTATTCCGTCCAGGCCCCGGGGAACGGCTCGGGATACGGATCGCCGTCCCTGCCCGATCCGCCGGCGTAGACCGTCCGCACCTCCATCGCGTGCCGGCGGAGGATCTCGGCGAACTCCTCGCGGACCGCCATTCCGTTCTTCTTCGCCGCCTCGTTCGCGAGCCTGAGCGCCTCGACCGGCTCGAGAAGCGCTATCCTGCGCTGCCTGAGAACGATCGCGTCGCATTCCTTCCTGTCGTTCCGGACGGCCGCGACGAGATGCTCGACGTTGAGCCGCCCGATCTCGTTTATGAGCGCCCCCTGCTTGCGCGCCGCGGCGAGCGCCGCCGCGTCACCCGCGTTCTCGAGGCGGTTCTTCGCGCGAACGGACATGAACGTGTCCACGTTGAGAAGCGTGAGGAGGATGAGGACGACGAGCGTCATCACGAGGAATATCAGGATCTGTCCGCCTCTCGTCTTCACTTGTCACCTGCCCTGGTCGAACATGTAGTGGGGAAAGTGCGACTCGACGGCCGCCCTGCCTGTCATCTCGTAGTCCGGAGTCCAGATGCCCACCGCCGACTCGGCGACCGGCGCGAGGCCCTGTCCCGACCTGACGTTGATGTACGTCGACGGCCAGAATTCGTAGTCGAGTATCCCCCTCGCAAGCGGCCAGTCGTCGGCCGAAAGGTACATGGGAATCCGAGAAACCTCATCCACGTCGTCGATGCCGGCCGGCCACGTACGCGCCCCCGCGACCGGTATCATCGCGACGCGCGCCGACTTCTCGCACATGAAGTCGTTGAATCCGACGGCCTTGGCGCGCGCCGCGCGCGCCGCGGCATGGTCGAGCAGCGTCCTCGCGGCGAGCATCCGCGAATAGCGATACGCCGCGAAGAACATCATCAGGATCGCGAGAACCGCGATCAGCGTCTCGACGGTCGCCTGTGCGCGCCTCATTGCGCAGCCTCCAAGGGAGCCGCGCAGTCAGTCGCCGGCTTCTTCGATCTTGTCGCCGGCTTCCTCGAACTTGTCGCCGACCTTGCCGGAGAACGCCTTCACGACCGCGATGAGCGCGATTGCGATGAGACTTACGATGAGGATGTACTCCACCATCGTCTGGCCTTTTCTGCTCTTCTTCATCATAGTGCCTTGCCTCCTTTTCTTACGGGTAGTCCGAACTGACGAGCCGCTCGGTGCGGACCACCGAACCGCGCGTCGCCTTCAGGAGATACCCAAGGGCTGCCACGACGGCCATGAGCGCCAGGAACGCGAGCACGTATTCGAGCATCGTCTGTCCCCTTCTGCATCTCGCAGCCGCCATAGTCGCCTTCCATTATATCATATTTTCCGAGAAAGAGTGACGAGGGTCTCGAAACGCGCCGTCCTCGGAAACATGTTGAACCAGCGGACCGACTCCACGGCATACGCCCCGACGAGCGTCCTCAGGTCCCTGACGAGCGTCGCCGGATCGCAGCTGACGTAGATCAGCCGCGGAGCCTTCGAATCCGCTATCGCCTTCGGGACGTTCGGCTCCATTCCGCCGCGCGGCGGATCCGCGACGACCGTCGTCCGCGCGTTCAGCGGAAGCCTCCCCGCGTTTCTTCCCACCTCCTCGGCGTAGAACCTGGCCGCGGCGAAATTCTGAAGCGCCGCGTTCCTGCGCGCGAACTCGACGGCCTGCCGTCCCGACTCCACGCCGACGAGCTTCGGCGGACGCGCCGAGAGTCCGAACACGCCGACGCCGCAGTAGAGGTCGAGGAGCTCCGGCGCGGTCTCCCGCCCCTTCCCGTACTCCTCGACCACCGCCTTCGCGAGCAGCTCGCCCTGCTCCGGATTCACCTGATAGAACGCGTCGGACGGAACGTCGAACATCTTCCCGCAGGTCCGTTCGCGCATGACCGTCGGATTCTTCTGCCTGCCTATCCACCACTGCACGCCGCTCAGCGCCGTCCAGCGGACCGTCACGCTGCCCTCGCGCCCTACCGACGACCTCACCGCCTGCGCGCCCGTCGTCAGCAGCGTCGCGACGCTGCGCCTTATCTCGGGAAGCTTCGCGTTCATCTCGGGCCTGGCGAGCGGATCCTCCGCCACGTCGACTATCCTGTGCGACGGCTCCTCGCGGTAGCCGAGGACGAGCCGTCCCCTGTCCATCCCGAAGTGGTAGACCGCCTTGTTGCGGTAGTGGTCCGGAGTCGCCGCAGGGGCGGAGACGAAGTCCGGAACCTCTATGCGGGCGCGCTCGAGCGCCTCCCTGAGCTGCGCTTCCTTCGCCGCCGTCTCGCCCCTGAAGCTCAGGTCCGCGTAGACCATCCCCGGAACGCGCGCGCCGCCTTCGATCCGGTCTTCGCTCGCGTCCTCAACCTCGACCAGCCGGGCCTTCACCCAGTTCTTCTTTTCCTCGACGATCTCCGCCTTGACCTGCTCGCCGGCCCACGCGCCCGGAACGAACACGACGCGACCGTCGCCGAGGCGTCCGAGCCCGTCGCCGCCGTACACGTTTTTCGCGATATATACCGACGACGTCATTTCAGCACCATCCTGTCCATGTCCGGCATCCACGCCTCCGCATTGGAAAGACGGACCGTGTGGACTCCCGGCCCGACCTCGACCGGGAGCGAGACCTCCACGAACTGCCCGTCGCCGGGAAGGACGTCGACGCGCACCTTCCTGCCGCCGTCGACCTGGGCGTGGAAGAAGCGGGGATGCTTCGGCGCAGCGCAGCGGAATACGAGTTCGCGCCTGCCGCCCGAATGGACGTTGACGCGCTTCCAGATCATGTCGTTCGTTTCGCGGAAGCCGAGGTTCCTTACGACCACTCCGCCCGAAGCGCCATCCGCCTCGTCGGCATGGACCGTCCCCAGCTTCTTCCAGTCCCTCATGTCGTTGAAGTCCGTGAGGAACGCGCACTCCGCCTCGTAGACGCGGCGCTCGAGCCGCTTCTCCGCGTCGAAGCGGAAGAACCTGCCGGCGTGCGGGCGGACGCGCACGAAGACGGAATCCCTGAACGAGCCGGGGTCCGCACGCTCGACGAGGTCGAACGTCTCGATCTTGCCGCCCAGGTCGAAGTCCGCCGACCTGAGCTCGACCTCCTTCTCCGCGTCCGCGAGGTTGAAGACCGCGACGTAGCGCGCCGTGCCGTAGAACCTGTCCGCGTCCTTCGCGAGGACGTACACGTCGGACTCCGGACGGGCGACGACTTCCGCCTGCAGGCCGAGGTCGTTCTGCTCCATCGCGAGGAGGTACGGATTCGTCAGAAGCGCCATAGTCGTCTCGGGGACGTTCCTCGCGTCGCAGCCGATGAGCAGCGGCGACGAGAGCAGGCACCACGCGCCGAAGTGCAGCGCCTCCTCGTCGGGAGTGAATCCCTCGTCGGACGATCCGAAGTTCGTCTTGACGGACCCCTTGAGGTGTCCGACCTCCATCATGTCCATGTCGTTGTACGCGCCCGGGCGCGCGTACGCGGAGAGGTAGAGGTTCTGCCTGATGATGCCCTTGAGGGACCCCCAGTTCGCGCGGATGTCGCCCGTCGTGCGCCAGCTCTCCGCGACGTCGGCGGCCCATGTTCCCGGGAACGACCAGCGGCAGATGTTGAGGCGGACGTCGGTCCTTCCGGTCGCGCGGATCGCCTGCGATATCTGCGTGTAGCGCGTCCTCTCCTCGAGTCCGAGCCTCAGTCCGCCGCAGTAGTCCACCTTGATGAAGTCGAAACCGAGCTCCTTGAAGTGGAGGTTGCAGTCCGCCTCGTCGTGTCCGTAGAGCCCGCCGCCGACGCCGCCCTTGTCGTACCTGCCCTTCGCGTCCTGCCACATCGAGCCGCACGTGTCCGCGCCCGCGTCGGAGTATATGCCCGCCTTGAGTCCGAGCGCGTGGATGCCGTCGACCACGGGCTTCATGCCGTTGGGGAACCGGTTCGGATTGAACCTGAGCCTGCCGTCCTCTCCGTGTCCCCAGAAGAATCCGTCGTCGATGTTGACGAAGACGTAGCCCGCGTCCTTCAGTCCGTTGGTCGCCATCGCGCGCGCCGTTTCGAGTATGACGTCCTCGGAGATGTCGCACGCGAAGGTGTTCCAGCTCGACCAGCCCATGAGCGGACGCTTCACCGAGGTCGCGGCGGGAATCCTGCCCGCCGCGAGCAGCCTCTCGGCGCGCGCGGCGCGGTCCTCCTTCGTGGCGTCGCCGAGCTTCGAGAGGTTGACGTACGCCGTCTTCGCGTCGTGCGAGACGCGGATCTCCATCTCGCACCTGGGACATTCGTTGAACACGACTTCCGCCGCGGCGGAAATCGAAATCGCCGCGGTCGCGGAAAGGACGAGTGCTTGCTTCATTCCTGGAGTCCTTGTTTCAGATGTAGACGCCCTGACGGACGAGTTCGGCGCGAAGCGTCGGATAGGGCAGGTCGCGCGGGGCGACGCCCGCCTTCGCGGAAAGCGCGGCGGCGACGCCGGCGGCCTGTCCCGTGACGAAGCAGGGGGAGATCAGGCGGAACGTGTCGATCGTGTCGCCCGTCCCGAGGCAGCGTCCCGCGCACAGGAGGTTCTCGATCTTCTTCGGGACGATCGCGCGGTACGGGACCTTGAACGCCGCGTGCACGCCGTCGTGTCCGAGCCATCCTATCGTGTCCCCGAAGTCCGGCTTCCCCCTGAGCATCGCGCGGTCGACCACAACCTCCGCGTCGACGAGGCGGGACGCCCTCGGACCGATCTGCGAACACGTGTTCGCTATGTAGACCTGCTCCCAGCCAGGAGTCTTCCGCATCGTCCTGACGTGCTCCCACCACTGCCTGCGGAATTGCGTCTCGGCGTGCGTGAGGTCGCGGACGTCGAGTCCGTTGCCCTTCGGACCGGTCCCGCTGTTGCCCCACCATGTCGAGGGATTCGCCTCGTTGGACCTCGTGGGCCACCTGCCGGGGAGCTCCTTGCCGTCCGGACCCTTCGGCGCGGCGCTCGCGGTGATGCGGTCCATGTTGCCGAGGCGGACGACGTGTCCGATTCCGTGGGTGATCTGCCTGTAGTCGCCACCCGCCTTGAAGAGCATGTCCGCGTCTCCGGAGCAGTCCACCACCTGCTTCGCAAGGATCGCCTGGCGTCCCTGCTTCGACTCGAAGACGACGCCGAGAACCCTGTTGCCGTCCTGTATGACATCCACGCCCCATGAGTGCAGGAAAAGCTCAACCTTGTTCTCCTCGACCATGCGGTCCATGAGGTACTTGGCTCCCTCGGGGTCGACGGTCGGCTGCCAGTGGCTGCCGCCCGGCGGCTGGGGTTCCGCCGTAGCGACGTCGGGTCCGAGCGCCAGCGCGCGACGGGCGAACTCCTCGCATACTCCGCGCGTCACGAGCGTCCACCTCCCGCTCTCCTCGCGGCGCGATGTCGAGAGCATGATGAGGACCATTCCGTTGGTGAAGAGTCCGCCGAGCGATCCATATCTCTCGACGAGCGCGACCTTCGCTCCCGCGCGCGCCGCGGAGACGGCGGCCGCGAATCCGGCGGGGCCTCCACCCACGACCACCACGTCCGTCTCGTGGAAGACCGGGATCTCTTTCGCCGGCTCGAAGACCTTGCCGTCCCTGAGGAAGCAGCTCGGTCCGTCCGTGAGCGTGTGTTCGAGCGGGAATATGTTCTTCGCGAACCAAAGGTTGTCCGGATCCCCGCATCCGCCGGGCGGCAGCTTTCCGTTCGTGGGGACGAACTCGTCGCCGAACGCGGCGCCCGTCGCGCCCGCCGCGGAAAGAAGTCCCAGCTTCTTCAGAAACTCCCTCTTTGTTATCTGCATCTCTTCTCCTCCGAGTTTACGTGACTTCGCGGTCGAAAGCGCGAATCATGCAACTCCACGCTCCGAATGCAGATTACATTATATCAAATTTTCGCACCGACCGCGAAAACCTGCGGATCAGTAGATGGAAATGTCGGAGACGGCGTTCTCGTAGGGCGCGTCCTGCCATGCGAGCAGCATCTCCGCGACGGAATCGGTTTCCTCGAGCTCCGTCTCGTCCGTAACGCTCAAAAGCTCGATCGCATCCGCCACCGTTTCCTCGGGAGTCGGAGCCGTTGCCGCCTGCATGACAAAGAAGCCGGCGGCAGCCGCGAGGGACGCCGCGAGCAGGAAGGCGCCGCCCCATCTCCTGACGCGAACACGGTGCTCGGCGGAGCGGGCGGCCGCCTCGCGAACAGCGGCGCGTTCAATCTCGGCGAGCGAAGACGGGGCCATCCCCGTCCCCTCCTCGAGCCGGGATTTCAAGAAAGCGTTGAATTCGATGTCTTCGTTCATCTGGCACCTCCAAGTCTTTTCTTCAGCTCAACCGTCGCGACATGCATCCAGGTGAGCGCCGTCCCCAGCGGAACGCCAAGCTCGGACGCAATCTCCCGGAAAGAGAGCTCGCCCTCGATCCGAAGCAGCAGGACCTGCCTCGGACCGTCCGCAAGCGACGCGACTTCGCGCCTGACGTCCTCGGACGTCGCCTTGGACTCGAACCGTTCGAGCGGAGTCGGCGCGCCGTCCGGAACCGCCTCCGCCGCCGACCGTCCCTCTTCGTCCTCGACGTCAAGGCTCTCCGTCCTGCCTCCGCGGCGGAGCCGGTCGATCGCCGCGCGGCGCGCGACGGAGGCGAGGTATGCCCTCACGCTCCCGCCGCGGTATCCGCCTGCGGACCTGATCACCTTCATCCAGGTGTCCTGGAACGCGTCGTCCGCATCGGCGGCGGACGGAAGGAGTCCGCGTAAAAGCGCCTGCATCCATGCTGCATGGCGCTTGACGAGCGCCGAGAGCGACCTGACGTCGCCCCGGCGCGCGTAGGCATGGAGAAGATCGGCGTCTTCTGCCATCCCCGGTTACTTCTGCTCGGCCGGAGGCTGCGCAGGAGGAGTCGCCGCATCGCCGCCCTCGGGACGGGAACCGCGCGGACCTCCGTGGTGACCGCGGCGTTCGCGACGCTCGGCGAAGACCGCCTTCATCTCCTCGCGGGCCTTCGCGATCTGCTCGGGGGTGAGGACGCTCTTGATCTCGATGAGGCGCTTCGCCTGCTCCTTCGCGATCTCCTTGCGGATCTCGAAGACCTCGTCGATCTTGGCCATCACGGCCGCCTCGTCGATCTTGTCGGCCTTCATGAGCTCGGCCTGCTCCTGCATGAGGGCGCGGACCTTCTTCTGGCTCTCGTGGCGGCCGCCATTGCCCTTGAGCTCCCTGAGCTTGGCCTGCTGCTCTTCGGAGAGCCCGATCTTCTCGGCGACCTTGGGATTCATCACCATGTTGACGATCGGATCCATCATCATCATGTCGCCGCCGTGGGGGCCCATGCCGGGACGACCGCCAAAGCGGGGACCGCCGTGGGGACCGGCGCCGGGGGCGCCGCCTTCGGGAGCTGCGAAAACCATGCACGCGGCAAGCGCGGCAACCATCGTCATCAGACTTTTCATTTTGTTTTTTCCTTTCGTTTCGCGGAACCGACACGGCTGCCGCACATCTGCATAGACGCACGGCAGCCCGGATTTATTTTGAGAAATCTCCGCCTAGTCCCTGACGGCGGAGAGCGTGACGGGTCCGATGAGGCCCGAAGGCTTCAGGTCCCTGTCGGAAAGTTCGTACCGCCAGGACGAGAACGTCCTGCGCGGAACCTTGCGCTCGGAATCGTCCAGGACGCATTTCGGATACTCGACGACGGGGCGGCCGATCGGGATGAAGCGACGATTCTCACCCTGCCCGACGTTGAATCCCTCCATCCGCCCCGCGAACCTGCAGTCGTCCTCCTCGCGCTCGTCGCCGACAAGACGATTCGTCCAGGCGTTCGTCACCTTCACCTCGACGACGTTCTCCTCCCCGGGCAGCTCCACCTCGAGCCTGAACGGCGCGTACCACGCGACGCCCCGGCTCTTTCCGTTCACGGACACCTCCGCGATGTCGCGGACGTCCCCGAGGTCGAGCACGAAGCGTCCCGTGGCACGCACTGTCGCGCGGTACGTCGCGGTTCCGGAGAAGTAGCGGATTTCGTCGTCGGCGTTCTTCGACCAGTCGAAGAGGCCTTCCGCCGTCCCGCCCTCGGGGAACGAGACCTTCCACCCCTCGACCCTGACGGGCTGGCCGAGCCTGCGCGGAGCCGACGCCGCGAGGGCGGTGCCGCGTGGACGGAACACCACGAAGACAGTCTCCTGCCCGTCGAGCTCGAGCCATTCGCCGTCCCATCCGCGCCTCTCGACGGTCGCGGGGAACCAGAGCTCGGGAACATCGTCGCGTCCCTCGAGCTGGCGGAACTCCACCTTCATCCGCTTCGGCCCGACGGACGTGTTGGCGACGAAGAAATACGCCGTGTCGCCGTCCTGGAGCGCGATCGACCCGACCTCGCCCTTCTCGTCCCCTTCAAGGACCTTGAAGTACGGCTTCTCGCCGATCCTCTCCAGCATCTCGCCGACCCTGCCGTCGCGGCAGACGGGGACTCCCGCCTTCGCGAGCTCCTCGACCTTCGCACGGAGCCGCCGCTCGTGCTCGGTGAGCGCCGGACCCGTGCTCCAGCCCGGATTCACGACGAGGAGCGCGTATTCGCGTCCGCTCGACCTGACGCGGACCCTCCCGCCCGGCATCGCCTCGACCTCCTCGAGGAAGGTGCTCGCAGGCGCCGCGTCCATTATCAGCTGCTTCGTGTCCGCCCACGAGACGCCGAGGGCGTTCGCGCGGACCGTTCCGCGCTGCAGCATCGACTGCACGCGCTGTATGTAGCGGTAGAAGGACCTGCCCGGCTCGAACCATGTCGCGTTCTCTCCGAAGTGCGTGCCCCACGGTCCCATCGAGAAGCCGGGCTTCCAGCGCGCGTCGAGCGGCTGGTGGCACCAGTGGTGGAGCGAGAGTCGGTTGATGCCGTGGCAGAAGGTGCGGTCGAGGTTCGCCTTGAGGTCGCGCGGCGTGAGCGCGAACTTGCAGTCGAGCGGATAGCCGGTGAAGGATTCCGCGCCGACGACGCGCCGTCCGAGCGCGCGGGAGACGGGTCCGACGACCCAGTCCTCCCCGCCCGTGCCGCGGGTCGTGGTCCAGAACGGAAGCCCCTCCCAGAATTCGTTCATCGCGACGTCGCAGCACTTCGCCGCCTCGTACATGTCGAAGGGACCCGAGTACGGCTCGAGGTGGAAGCTGTATCCCGCCTCGTTGACGCGCCGCCTGAACACCTCGTAGTGGCGCTCGGTCTTGAGCTCCCACTGGGTCTTCTCCCAGTCCGCCCTGAAGACGGTGTCGCGGTCCTTTCCGTTGACGCTCCCGAGTCCGGCGATTACCGGAAGGAACGGGATGGGGTCGTATCCGCGGCGACGGCGGAACTCCTCCGCGAAGTCGTCCGTCCATCCGTCCTCGCCGGCCTCGTAGCTGTCCATCAGGATGAAGGCGAGCCCGGGATTGGAAGGTTCGATGCCGTGCGCCTTCAGATCGCCCAGCACACGGTCGAGATGGAGGTTGATCGCACGCGCGCTCATCTTGTCCGCCTCGAGGCACGTCGTCTCCTGTCCGGGAGGCGGCGGATGGCAGCACTTCCCGGTGCAGGTATAGCCGAAGCGGTAGGTCCTGCCGTTCGCGGCCTTGACTTTGGCGATGTCGCGGTAGAAGCCGAGCTTCGCCTCGGGCTGTGCGTCGCCTTCCGCCCAGACGACCTTCTTCATCGCCGTCTCGGGCCTGATCCAGTCGCCCCCCGAACAGGAGTAGCCGGCGCAGTTGTGGATGCCGAGTTCGAGTCCGAGCCGCCTGGATTCCGAAACCGCGAACCTGAGGAGCCGCCACCACTCCTCGTTGCGAAACTCGAGCTTCGGATTGATCGGCGTGCGCAGACGCTCGGGACAATCCCAGCCGACCTCCTGGATCCAGAAGATGGTCGCGCCGGAAAGTCCGGCGGACTTCATCGCCTCGAGATCCCGTGTGATGCCGTAGTCCGTGACATTGGCGCCCTGCCAGTGCCACCAGGCATTTGCGCCGCGAACCTGTTCGGGCTGCAGAAAGGCCGATTCCAGAGAAGCGGCCGCGACCAGCGATGCAAGGACAACGCTCATTTACACCCCCTTGACGTCAACGGCCTGTCAGGCGCCCGCCTTGATGATCAATCCGAGTCCGACCAGGAACAGGACGAACATCGCGAGGTTGAGGACGCCGGCCTTCCCGGGCGCGCCCTTGAACTCCCGCCAGACGAGGATCCCCCAGAGCGCCGACACGAGCGTAGCGCCCTGCCCCAGTCCGTACGAAATCGCCGGGCCCGCCTTGCCGGCCGCGACGAGGTTGATTCCGTTGCCGAGTCCCCAGATGAGTCCGCCGAGGACTCCGACGAGATGGATCGGGAATCCGCCCTTGAAGTAATCCTTCTCCGTGATCGGCTCGCCGGAGACGGGCATCCTCATCGCGATGGCGTTGAAGAGGAAGTTCGAGGCGAAGATTCCGAGGGAGAAGACGAAGAACGCGGAATACGGCGTCATCATTCCCGCATTCGGCGCCGCCTTCGCGAAGTCCATGTCCATGGCCGCCGCGATGAACCGGTAGAAGAACGCCATCAGAACGCCGCAGACGATCGACAACACGATGCCCTTGGCCAGACGGCCGGAGCCGCCGGCGCCGCCTGAACCTCCGGATGCTCCGGTCTTGACCTTGTAGGCGAAGGCGTTGCAGAGAATCGCGGCGACGATCAGCGCGACTCCGCAGAAGAGCGTCGTCGCATCGCCCCTCTGGTCGCCCATGTAGTTGACCACGACGCCCAGGACGAGCGCAAGCCCGATGCCGACCGGAAACGCGACACTCATTCCCGCGATCGAGATCGCCGCGGCAAGCAGTATGTTCGCCGCGTTGAAGATGACGCCGCCGAGGAAGGCGCTGCCCATGCTGCCGAGCGACGCCTGCTTCAGGTTCGCGACGAAACCCCAGTCCGCGTTCGCCCCTATGCTGCCTGCCGTGAGGCCGGAGACGAGCGCGAAGAGGACGACGCCTATCACGTAGTCCCAGTAGAAGAGCTCGTACCGCCAGGTCTTTCCTGCCAGCTTCTGGGTGTTGCCCCAGCTGCCCCAGCAGAACATCGTCACGACGCAGAACGCGACTGCGAGCGCATAGTTGTCGCAAAAATACATTACTTCACCTCCCTGCGGTACGGAACGGAGCTCTGGGCTCCGGGCCTGGTTACGGAAATGGCGGCCGCCTTCTGGGCGAAGTCGATCGCCTCGGGCACGGTTCTTCCCTCTGAAATCGCGACGACGAACGCGCCGTTGAATGTGTCCCCGGCCGCGACGCAGTCGACGGCCCTGACCCTGCGGCACGGGAAGAGCTTCCCGCAGTCGCCGCAAAAGACGCCCTTCGAACCCATCGTGACGAGGACATGCTTCACTCCGCGGCGTCTGAGGACGGAGACGGCCCTGGCGGCGCCCGCCGCATCCTTCACCTTCACTCCGGTGAGAAGCTCCGCCTCGGTCTCGTTGGGCGTGATCCAGTCGAGCCGGCGGTAGAGGTCCTTCGGCAGCTTCGCCGCAGGCGCGGGATTCAGCACGACCGTCACGCCCTTTTCGTGCGCCCACCTCGCCGCGGTGCACACCGTCTCCATCGGAGTCTCCAGCTGCATCAGGAGCGCGGCGGAATTCTCGATCGCCGCGCGGTGCGGCGCGATGTCCCCGGGCGAAAGCGTCCCGTTCGATCCGAGCGCCACCGAGATCACGTTCTGCCCCTTCGAGTCGACGAGGATGAGAGCGGTGCCCGAAGGCTCCTTCCTGTCGACGATCAGCCGCGCGTCGATTCCGTCGCGCTTCATTCGCCTCGCCGTGTCGCGTCCGAACATGTCGTCCCCGACCTTCGCGATGAACGCGCACGCGCCCTTGTGCGCGGCGAGCCTCGCGACCGCGACGGCCTGGTTCGCGCCCTTGCCTCCGGGATTCATCATGAACCGCCCGCCTGACACCGTCTCGCCAGGCGCGGGAATCCTGCTCCCCGTGACGACCATGTCCGTGTTGGTCGAACCCAGCACGACTATTTTCTTCGCCTTCATTTTCATGTTCCCTCCGTTAGGAATGCTTCGATCTTCGCGCCCCACTCGCGGCGGTACTGTCCGAGACCCTGCCCCGGCGTCGCGACCTTGAGGAGGACGTAGTTGTAGCCCTTCTTCACGTGATGATCGAACCAGAACGGCGCCATCATCTCGCCTTCGACCCAGCCGTCGCCGGAGGATGCGACCTCCCTGCCGTCCATGAACGCCTGCCAGCGACTGGCCGCGCCGACGCAGAACGTCGCCTCGCCGTCCTCGTCGCTCCATATGCGGAACAGCACGTAGGCGAGCTTGTTCCTGGCCGGACCGAAGTGGTTGAGGAGGTCGAAGTACATTTCCTTCGACCGCTGCGGCACCTTGTAGGACGAGCGGAACCGCCTGTCGGTCCACGACTCGGGTTCGTACACCTGCGCGGCGAGCGGCTTCGACGGATCGAAGTCGTAGGGCTCTCCTGCCGTGTACGCCGCGACGACCGGCAGCTGGCGGCGCGGGGTCACGTCCGGGAAGCACGTGATGCGCGCGAGCGTCGTCGCGTAGGGGACCAGCTCGATCGTGCGCGTCTTCCCGGTCGGATGCGCATAGAGCGGCGGATCGGGGGTGAAGCGCTGTTCGTCGAGGACCTGCCATTCCCTGATCTCGTGCACGGGAATCTTCACGACGAGCGACGGCGATTCGAACTGGAACCTGCTCGCGCACCGCTCCACCTCGAATTCCTGCTTCGCGATCTCGTCCACGTCGACGGCGAAGTTCCAGTCCCCGGACGGCTCGACGGTGATCGGCGTGAACGGATCGCCGGGGCGCTCCTCGGACACGCGGCTCGGGACCGCATAGGACAGCGCGAGAGGTCCGTACGTGAACCAGTGCCAGTTGCGGTCCGAGTGGAACCGGACCTTCATCGGAAACCTGACCGCGAACCTCTCCCCCGGCTTCCAGACTCGGTCGACCGCGACGAGCGTTCCGGCGTCGGGGCGGTCCGCCCATTTCGGAACGCGGTACGTGAGCGGCATCTCAAGCGGCCTGTCCGCCGCAACGACGAAGCGGACCTCCTCCTCGAACGGATATTCCGTCTCTTCCCGTATTTCGTATTCGACGCCCTTCCACACGCCCTTCATCGATCCCGGACCGTGCAGCATCGCGACGGGGTGTCCGTCCTTCGCGTCCTTCATCCACATGCGCTGGAGAAAGCCGGGCAGGGCCCTGAGGATGTTCCCGGTGCAGCACTGCGGGAAGTGCGCCGGACGGTACTGGCGCCACGTCGACTCGCCGTAGTTGAAATGCGAGGACTGCGAAAAGGGAGTGCACGCGACCTGGTTCACGGACGAGAGATACTGGTGACGGCGGAAGTCCTTGGTGATTGCGCCGGGGAGCACGTTGTAGGCGAGCATCTCCATCCGGTCCGCGGCATCGACGTCGCCGTCCGCCCGGAGGAACCATCCGAGCGACCACATCATGTCCGCGCACACGCAGCTCTCGTATCCCTGCCGCGGATCCTTTCCCGACAGAAACTCGTTGCACGATATCTGTCCCGACGCCTGCTCGTTGAGTTCGACGGCGTTGCGGTACGTCCGCTTCGCCTCCTCGAGATACCTTCCGTCGCCCGTGTAGATGTAGAGCTCCGCCGGAATCTTGAGCTCCTCGGCGAAGCTCACCCCGTGGTCGTGGACGCGCGTATCCCCTGCGAAGAAGCGATGGTGATAGCTCTGCTCCCAGCATGCGACGGCATCGTCTACGAGCGTCCTGTCGCCGGTCTCGTCGTGGAGTCGCAGCATCCCCTCGATGTTGAGCGCGTCGCGGCCCTGCCAGCGGCGCCTGCGGTCCTTCTTGCAGTCGTAGTGGCGGCGGACCGCTTCCCAGAAGCCGGCGTCGCCCTTCCGCTCCGCCCAGGACCAGGCGCTGCGGAAGAACACGACGAAGGGCCATTCGGAATCGCTGTTCGAGAGGTACCTGAAGAGATTCCCGTCCTCCTGCTGGTGCGCGACCACGGCATCGAAGGACTTTTTGTATTCGGCGTCGATCGCCGGCACGTCCATCAACGCGCCCGTCCGCGCCATGGCGTCGAGAAGATAGGCCGTCTGCTCGAACGGCCACCACGCGCCGGCGTTCCACCAGTCGGTCGAGTCGGACCTGTCCTCGTCGTCGCCGTTGTAGACGCCCTCGGTGAAGTGGATGGACTTCATCGGCCCGGACCAGAGACCCGTGTCGAACGGATAGCCGAGGCGCTCCCGGTGCCCCAGCATTCCGTCCGCCTCGCGGCGCAGGAATTCCGCGAGGTGCCCCGCGGGCCTTACGGCCCCCGGCGCGCACTCCTCGTACGCTGCGAACCTGGCGGCGCCGGGCGCGGAGAACGCCAGCGCGGCGGAGAGCGAAATCGCGATCGGGCATGTCGATTTCATCTATCTCAGCTCTG
>JAFONM010000024.1 GCA_017418445.1 Kiritimatiellia bacterium | reverse complement strand
CGGCGTCAAGGGTTCGACCTTCGTCTTCAGCGGACCAATCGCCGTCACGAACCTCATGGCCGTCGGCATGGGAAGCACGCTCCGCCTCGAAAACGGCGTGAGGGCCTACAGCCTGCACGGGCTGAAGCTGTGCAACAACGAAATCCAGCGCGCCTACGACTCGGTATTCGAAATCCGCTCCGGTTCCGAGGCCACCTTCGGGAACGGACAGAACAGCGAAAATTCGATGATGAACGCGGACACGCGGATCGTCGTGGACGACGCGACCCTCGTCCTGGGGTTCCTCATCATGAACGTCAACGTGCCGGGCGGAACCATCTGGATCGGGGGCGACAACCCGGAGATGCGCGTATTCCTCACGCTGCGCTCGCAGACCGGCACGACGACCGGAACGGGCAAGTTCGTCTTCTCCATCCCCGCCGGCGGCTACAACAAGACGCCGTTCCGCTTCACGAACATCGGCGGCAGCATGGGCGGCTACGCGCCGATCCTCTGGACGCTCGACAGGGACAGCCCCGCGTTCAAGACCGGGCCGTCAAGCGGTTCGACCGAACTCCTCTTTTCGCGTCAGGCGGGCGACATCGATACCGGCCTCAACGAGTTCGTCGTTCCGAGCTGGCTCTCAGAGTGCAAATACACGATCGACAACGAGGCCTCGCCGAAGACCGTGTCCGTATCATGGACGGCACGCCGCGGGATGATCATTTTCTTCCGGTAGCATAGAGCCTCGCCATGGACATGCCCCCGCCGCGACGGAATCGCTTCAATACCGCGGGGATTTTTGGTAGAATATCCATCATGAACATCAAAACAGTGGTAGGGGCGGCGGTTGCCGCGTTGTGTGCCTTTGCATCGTCGGCGAAGGACGTGTCTGGACCGGAGCTGAAGGTGCTGATGATCGGCAACAGCTTCTCCATCTGCAATACCAGGCAGATGCCGCAGATCGCCCAGTCGATGGGCAAAAAGCTCGATCTCGCATCGCTCTTCATCGGCGGATGCTCGCTCGAGCGCCACTGGAGCAACTTCGTCGAAGGGACGACCAACGCGACGTTCAAGCCCTACCGCTTCGACCGCTACGTCGACTGCAGGGCCGTCGTGGACAACGGACGCATCAACGTCAACGAGGCGCTCACCCTGGACAAGTGGGACGTCGTCACCGTCCAGCAGGCGAGCCACGCGAGCTGGAATCCGGAGACCTACCACCCATGGGGCGACGACCTTGTCGCGAAGATCCGCGAGCTCGCTCCGCAGGCGAAGATCGTCGTCCAGGAGACCTGGAGCTATCCGCCGTGGGACAGGCGCCTCAAGAAGTTCGGCTTCGACCAGGTGGAGATGTACGCGCGCCTCCACGACGCCTACGCCGCGTTCGCGAAGAAGCACGGGTTCGAAACCATTCCCGTAGGAACGGCCGCGGAGTTCTGTCCGGACCGCAACGCCCTTTTCACAAAACCCGACTTCCACTTCAACCGCGAAGGCGAGTATCTGCAGGGACTCGTCTGGACGGCGAAGCTTTTCGGACTCGACGTGACCGAGTGCGCCTACAGGCCGGACTGGATGGACGCCGCACGCGCGGACGAACTCAAGCGGTGCGCGATGGATGCATCTGCCTTCAATGGTGCACGCAGGGCCTTCCGCGACGCGCGCGTCACCCGCGGGAACACCAACATCCTGCGCATCCAGCCGATCGACGAGGCGTCGTGGGTGTGGCATCCGGACGCCGGCGAGCCAAAAGCCGGAACGACCGACTTCTGGGCCGGCGAGAGGAATGGCGACATGGCCGCGGCGGAATTGGCGATACTCAAGTTCCGCAGGGGGTTCGATGTCGCAGAAGGCGACGGGACGCTCGTCTTCGACGTCTCGGCAGACGAGAGGTTCGTCCTTTTCCTCGACGGGGAGTTTGTCGCGCGCGGCCCGAATCGCGGAACCGTCGAGAACTGGCAGTACCAGACGTACGTCGCTGCAGGCCTCAAGCCGGGGCGCCACGTCTTCGAGGCGTACGTACAGCGGCTTGGCGACTTCGCCCCGCTCGCCCAGCTCTCGTACCGCGGCGGATTCGTCTTCAAGGCGAACGGCGCATATGACGCGAAACTCACGACTGGCAAGGCCGAGTGGGAGGTCGGGCGCGTTTCGGGAGTGCGCTCTATCGGCAAGGACAAGGCCGCACAGGCGTGGGGCACCGGCTCTCAGTTCGAGATTGAGGGCTGCGGGCCTTATTCGGGCGAGCCGACGGAGTGGAAGAAGGCCACTGTTGTCCGTGGCACAGCCGGCGCAAAGGGCCCGTACATATACGGCGGGCGTACCAAAGGCTGGATGCTGTTCCCGTCGCAGATTCCAGACCAGACGGAGATTCGCTGCGTGCCGGGGCGCGTCAAGGCAGTGGCGAAGAGTGCGGAGTTCAGGAGCCTCCATGTGTTCACAGACGAAGAGGCGAAGGAGACTATCGACCTTGAGAAGCCCTTTACCGTGCCAGCCAATACGCGCATGCAGCTCGCCTGGGATCTCGGGCGCTACTACTGCGCCTATCCTGATGTTGTCCTCTCCGGCGGAAAGGGCGCGAAGTTCGCTATCTGCTTTGCCGAGGCGTCGCATCGCGGCGACAACAAGCTCAAGACGAGCGAGCCGGATGCGCGCGGCAAGATCGCCGGGCGCTATCTTCCCGCTTTTGGCGACACGTTCGTGAGCGACGGGCGGAAGGACGCGAAGTTCTCCGCGCCGTGGTTCCGCTGCGGCAAGTGGGCTCGCATCGACATCGAGACGAAGGACGAGCCGCTGACGGTCGACTCGGTCGCGATAATCGAGTCGCGCTATCCCGTCGAGATGGAAAGCGTCTTTTCGTCGCCTGACGACACTTCGCTCGGCGCCATACGCGACATCTCTGCGCGCGCGATGCAGATGTGCTGCCACGAAATGCTTTTCGACTGCCCGTTCTACGAGCAGCAGATGTACCCGGGCGACACGCGCGTACAGCTGAACGTCCTCTCCGCGATGTCGCGCGACGACCGCATGGTGAAGAGGGCGATGGAGATCTACGACCTCAATACGCGCGACGACGGGCAGTGCCCGTTCAACTTCCCGACGCGCGGCACGCAGGAGGGCGCGAGCTACACGCTCTGCTACCTCCTCATGTACGGCGACTACGTGATGAACCACGCCGACCGCGAGTGGCTGAGGGCGCGTCTCCCCGGCCTCAGGAAGTCGATGGCCGGAATGGAATACTACGAGAACGAGGACGGGCTCCTCGAGAATATCCCGGGCTGGAACTTCATGGACTGGGTCGTTGGCTGGGATGGCGACGGCACGGCCCCTGGCTGCCGCTTCGGCGACGGCGTGAACGCCGAGCTCAACCTCTACTGGAACCTCGCGATGCGCTCTGCGGCCGCAGTTGAGCGCGTGTGCGGACACGAGCTGCAGGCGAAGTACTGGGAGGAGAAGTCGAAGAAGCTCAAGCGGGCGATCGTCAAGGCGTTCTGGGACGAGAAGCGCGGTATCTTGGCCGATACTCCGGCGCGGGCAGATTTCTCAGAGCACGCCCAGGCGCTTGCGCTCATCGGCGACGTGCTGCCGAAGGACAAGGCCGAGACTGCGTTCCGCCATCTTGTCGAGGACAGCGACCTCAAGCGCTGCACCGTGTATTTCTCGTACTACCTCTTTGAGACTTATTTCAAGTTCGGGCGCGGCGACCTCTTCCTCAAGCGCCTCGACCTCTGGCGCGACTATGTGAAGAAGGGGCTTACGACGACCCAGGAAGCGCCGGACACCGGCAAGAACGGACAGAACGAGTCCCGCAGCGACTGCCACGCCTGGGGCGCGCATCCGATATGGTTCATGCAGACCGGACTCGCCGGCATCAAGTCCGACGCGCCCTTCTTCGGCAAGGTGCGCATCGCGCCGTGCCCGGGCGGACTCAGGTCGCTCAAGGCGAAGCATCCGCATCCGAAGGGATGGATCGAAGTCGACCTCAGGTTCGAGAACGGCGCCGCTGCGGGCAGCGTCCGCACTCCCGTGCCCGGCGTCTTCGAATTCGGCGGCAGGTCCGTCGAGCTGAAGCCCGGCGACAACACGCTCTGACCGACTGCGGTCGAGCGTGCGTCTCAGCGCAGCTTCAGCCAGACGCGCAGCAGCTCGGAGTCGCTCCAGGCCTGGGCCGTGCAGCCCTTCTGCGCGTGCGGCGCGTCTCCGTCGGCGATTTCGCTGAGGTGTCCGAGGCAGCCGGAGTTCAGGTTGTCAACCGCTCCCGCGAGAAGTTCGCGCGCGACGTCCTTCGCCGCCTTGCCGGTCTTCGCGAGGGCTTCCGCCCATAGCGGGAACTGCCACGCCCAGACGGTCCCGTTGTGGTAGGCGGGCTTGCGCCGCGTATCCTCGTCGCCCTCGTAGACGCCGCGATACAGCGCGTTGTCGGCGTTGAGGGAACGGATGCCGCCTGGGACGAGAAGCTCCTCGGTCGCGTCGAGAATCGACCTGTCGTCGAGGATGCCGAGCGTGACGAGAAAGAGCTGGTTGGGACGGATCGCATCCTCGGGCTTCGCGTCCGCCGCGCGTTCGCCGGCGGGCGCCGCAAGGCAGTCGTAGTATCCGTTGCCGTCCGGTCTCCTGAAGTACCTGACTATCGAAGCCTTCGCCTTCTCGGCGAGTTCGTCGCGTCCGAGATACCGCAGGGCGGAGACCCACAGCGCCTGTATCTCGACGGGATATCCCTCACGAGGAGTGCAGGCCGGGTAGTTCGTGTCCATCCACGTGAAGTGGGACGGCGAGAATACGAGACCCGAGTCCGGATCGACCCTGATGCCGTTGGGCGTTCCCTTGATGTAGTTGTCCACGATGGCTTCGCACGTCCTCCTGAGCGCGGCGGCCTCGGAGGCCGCCGCGGGCGCAAGCGCAAGATTGTCGCCGTCGGAACCCGCTTCGCCGCTCTGCTCCACCTCCTGTACGCATCGGATGAACCAGAGCTGGGCGTCTGTCGTGTCGCGGTTCCCGGCCTTGCCGCCGTAGATGATGTTCGGAAGCGTCCCCTTCTCCTCGAACGCGGCGAACGCCTTGAGTATGGCGACGGACTCGTCTATCTTTCCGGCGGCGATCATTCCCCGCATGAAGATGAACGTGTCGCGTCCCCAGTCGAGGAACCACGGATATCCGGCGATGACGGTCTTGAGGTCGTCGCGCTTCACGATGAAGAGATCGAGCGAGGAGGACAGCGCCTCGGCGATGGGCATGCAGCCGGCGTCGAGCGATTCGTGCATCAAGTCGACCCCTTCCGGGAATACCGGACGGGATTCCCCGGGATTCAGCTCGCCCGTGAGGGTCACTACTTCGCCGACCTTGAGATCTGCCGATATCCAGCCGGGGCTGAAGAGGTCCCCCGCCGGATCCTGTCCGCGCGCGGCCTCCTCGGGATGTCCGACGCTGTACGACCACTGAGGCTCGTGGTGGTAGTCTCCGCCGTCGACCGAAAGGACGAACGTGCCGTCGTACGGCGAGAACGCGAATCCGCGCGGCGACGGAACGACGCTCGCCGGAAACTTCTGCTCGAGTCCCGCATATGCCTTGGTCGCGGAATGGAAGCTGCGCCACTCGATGTCGGGACGGAAGACGATGCGGACCTGGTCGCCGACGTCGTCCTCTCCCTTGTCGATGCGGGCGACCTTGATGCGCGCGGCGTTGACTCCGCGTGCGAGCGAGACGTCGAATACGAATGAAGTGGTCTTGCCCATTCCGCACGGAACCAGGAACTCCCAGCGCGCGAACCGTCCCGCGGGATCTGCGATGAACGAGGTGACGCACCGCCTGTCGAACTCCCTCGTATATCCCTCGCGCTGCAGCCAGCAGCGAGTGCGCGTCCAGAGGTTGAGCCGGTCGCCGGGGCAGTCCGGATTCGGATTCGCGGCGAGTATGGCGTCGTACTGGCTGCGTATGTCGCCCCATCCCGCGCGCATCTGACTCGCCGCGCCGGCGCCGTTGGAAAGTATCGTCCGCGTTTCCGGCGCGGCCCTCACGCCCTCGCCGTCGAGCGCAAGGCGGGCGCGAGCCGAATCTCCGCGCGGAGGAACGAGGAACGTCGAAGTCGTCCGCCGCGGCTTCTCTGGTTCGTACACGATCATCGAGAAGACGAGCCTGCGACAGGACGTGCCGTCGCCCTTGTAGTGCGGCGCGTCGAAATACGCGACGTGGCGTCCGTTCTCCTCGTCCAGCGAGCGGAAGACGCGAAGAGTCATGCCGGTCGCCGAATCGATGATGCGCATGCGGAAATGGTGCGGGGCCGACACCTCCACCCATTCGTCCTCCGGGACGACCACCTCGCGCCTGAGGTCGCGCGGGAACACCCAGTGGAAGAGGTGGGTGGCGGCCGGCGGCTGGCGGCAGGCGGGTGGCGGCAGGCGGCAGGCGGCCGGCGGCTGACGACGGGCGGCGAGGCAGAGGACCTGGCCGGGGCCGAGACGGACGGGGCCCGTGAGCGCGACCTTGCGCTCCGCAAGGAGGTCGAACGCCTCCTTCTCGGAGAAGGCATTGAGGTCCCACTCGATCGCGGCAGGCCGTTCGCAGTCGAGGTTCGCGAGGAGAAGCGCCTTGTCGCCGCCCTTCTCGCGAACGACCGCGAGCGTGTTGCCGGCTCCGCGCGTGACGACGGAGAGGTGGCTCGCGCCGGAGAAGAGCGGATTCGAATCGAGGATGGAGTTGAGCCTTGAAATCAGCTCGACCATGTTGTTCTCGGCGCCCCAGTTGAGGTCGTTCCTGCCGTGGACGTCGATCTTCTCCCTGCAGTACCACTCGACGCCGTTGGCGATTCCCCATGCGCCCTGTCCGCTCAGGAGCGCGGCAAGCTGGACGCGGAGCCGCGCGTAGGTCTCGCCCTTCTTCGCAAGGCGGTCGTTGTCGTGCGTCTCCGCGAAGTGGACGAGCGTCCCGTACTTCTCGCTGCGCTCGATGGCGCCCGGGAGATACCACTCGAAGGCTCCGCGGTCATAGGTCTGGAAGATTTCGGAATAGGCCCAGTCGAGGTTGGACTCCGCGAGCAGGCGGTCGGTCACCTTGATGTCTCCGCCGAGTCCCTCGAGCATGAATATGGTGTCCGGATACTCCTCGCGGACGCGCGCGACGATGTATTCCCAGGTCTGCGCGGGAATCATGTAGCCCGCGTCGCCGCGGAAGCCGTCCACTCCGTTGCGGCACCAGAACAGGAAGACGTCCGCCATGTAGGACCTCAGCTCAGGATTCGAGTAGTCGAGCTCCACGAGGTCCGCCCACTTGACGCCCCACGCTCCGGGCGACACGAAGCGTCCGTCAGGCTCGCGGTGGAACCAGTCGGGATGGTGGGTCTGCAGCGTCGACGCCCAGCCGGTGTGGTTCGCGGGGAGGTCGACGAAGAAGAGTCCGCGCCGCGCGTGTATCGCGTCGATGAGTTCGCGGAACTGGTCGAGCGGCGTCGCGTACTCGTCGAACTCCGCCATCGCGGGATCGACGGAAAAGAAATCGAGGGCGGCGAACGGGCATCCGTACTCGCCCATCACGGCGTAGGTGGTCGGGACGGGGAACGGCGGGAGAGTCTGTATGAGCCTGAAGCCCATCTTGTCCATGATGAGCGGAAGCCTCCGCACGATCTCGCGGAAGGACCCGAACTGGCGCGGGAAGACGGTGTAGATCGAGTTGTTCCTGCGCGTCAGGGCGCTCTCGACCTTTACGTGCAGGTTCTGTCCCTCGGGCCACTCCGGCACGTTGGAGCCCTCGGGGAAGAAGCAGGCCTTGCCGGAGAAGACGCCGACCTCGTCGAGCGGAATGTCCGCGCGGAAAACTCCGGGCGAAACCTCGGGGAGCGGAATGTCCGTCCAGGCGCGCGCGAGCGGCGTCTCTCCGCGTTCGGTCTCCGCGATGATTTCGCGGCGCCGGACCCGCGCACGGCCGATGTTCGTGCGGAATGCGGCCCGTCCCCTGCGGGGAGAGTCGAGTTCGAGGGTTACAGCGAGAACATCGCCCCTCCACTTTAGGAGGAAGCTTTCGGGGGGTGGCGTCTGTCTCATTATCTCTTGCCGAGGAAGTACCTGTAGGCGGGATCGCGCGTAACGTCGGAGAACGGATAGCCGATCTCGTCGAGCGCCCTCGCGAACTCGTCGCGCTGGTCCCTGGGAACCTGGAAGCCTACGAGCACCTTGCCGTGGTCCGCGCCGTGGTTGCGGTAGTGGAAGAGCGACACGTTCCAGCGTCCGCCAAGAACCCTGAGGAAGTCCATCAGCGCGCCGGGGCGCTCCGGGAACTCGAAGTTGTAGACGACCTCGTTCGCGACCGCGACCTGGGAGCGTCCGCCGACCATGAACCTGACGTGCTCCTTGGCGAGCATGTTGTCCGAGAGGTCGATGCAGTGGAAGCCGGCCGCGCGGAAGGACTTCTGGAGCGCCTTGCGCTCGGCAAGGTCCCTCACGCCCACGCCCACGAACACGTGAGCGTTGAGTCCCTCGGACATACGGTAGTTGAATTCCGTGACGCTGTGCCTGCCGAGCTTCTCGACGAACTTGAGGAAACTGCCGGCCTTCTCGGGGATCGCGCAGTCGAATATCGCCTCGCGGCCCTCGCCGAGCTCGGTGAGCTCGCTCACGAAACGTATGCGGTCGAAGTTCATGTTCGCGCCGGAGATGACGCACGCGACCCTTTCGCCCTTCCTGGCGTTCTTCTTCGCGGCCGCGAGGGCAAGCGCTCCGGCGGGCTCGCAGACGGCGCGGGTAGCCTCGAAGATGTCCTTTATCGCGGCGCATGTCTCGGCGGTCGAGACATGGACGATTCCGTCGAGGTTCTCACGGCAGAGCCTGAAGGTCTCGACGCCCGGCTCCTTCACGCAGACGCCGTCCGCGAAGAGTCCCGGGTTGTCCAGCGTGACGCGCCTGCCGGCCTTGAGCGAGCGGAACATGCAGTCGGAATCGTCGGGCTCCACTCCGTACACCCTGATCCACGGACGGACGCTCTTGATGTAGACGGAGACTCCCGCGGCGAGTCCGCCGCCTCCGATCGGGACGTACACGGCGTCGAGGCTGCGTCCGGCCTGGTCGAGTATCTCCTTGCCGACCGTTCCCTGTCCGGCGATGACGTCCGGATCGTCGAACGGAGCGATGTAGACGTAGCCATGCTCCTTGATCTGACGGTGAAGCTCCTCGTAGGTGTCGGAGTAGGAGTCGCCGTGGAGGACGATCGACGCGCCGTAGGCTTTTACGGCCGAGGTCTTGATCTCCGGGGTTGTGACCGGCATGACGATCGTCGCCTTCGCGCCGAGCCTCTTCGCGGAGAGCGCGACGCCCTGCGCGTGGTTCCCGGCGGAGGCGCAGATCACGCCCTTGTCGAGCTCCTTTCGCGGGAGCTGGGACATCTTGTTGTAGGCCCCGCGGATCTTGTAGCTGTGCACGTCCTGCAGGTCCTCCCGCTTGAGGAGGAAGGTCGTTCCGTATTTCTTCGAGATGGCCGTCGCCTCGTCGAGGGGCGTCACCCTTGCGACATCGTAGACCGTCGCGTTGAGTATCTTGGTCAGGTAGTTCATCTTGATTCTACAGGTTTTCGGACTGCGCCTCGGCCTCGACGTCGGAGAAGTCCTTGTCGGGCCATATGCGCTTGATCGTGTCGGTCATCTCGGGGAAGGCCTTGAGCGCCTGCTTCGCCATGTTGTTGGCGAAGCCCTCGGCCGTCGCGTCGTTGGAGCATATTATCTCGAGCGTGAGCGCGGCGCCGATCATGGCGTTGACGCGGTCGAGCTTTCTCAGCTTCGGATTGCCGAACCTGTCGCCGTTGCGGATGTACTTGTTGATGAGCGCGCTGAAGTTGGCGTGGTAGTCGTTGTAGAACCTCATCCAGGTGATCTCGCGCTTCTCGCCCTTCCTGCTCCTCAGGAATATGTGCCGGTCGTCGACGCCGGTGACGGTCCAGTCCTTGATGGGCTTGGCCTTGGAATCCCTGCCCTCGCCGAGCTTGAAGGTCCAGCCGGCAATGTTCCGCTGGATGACCCCCTGAACGTCGGCCATCATCTTGATCTTCAGTATCTGGAAATCGGCCTCGGCCTTGCCTTCGCCGGACGACATGTTGGACTTCGCGAGGAGCAGCTTGTTCGTGCAGCCGCGCCAGTCGAGCGTGCGGATGTGGCCCTCCGAGACGAGACCCTCGTAGATCTCCTTCGCCTGGGCGACCTCCTTCTCCCTGCGCTCCCTGAGCTCGCGTTCGCGGCGCTCGTTCTCCTCCTTGATCCTGGTCGCGTTCTCCTCCTCGAGCTTCTTCTGGTAGCGCTTCTCCTTGATGCGCTTGACCTGGTCGTGGCAGTCCTTCAGCGCCTTCTTGCCGCGGCTCTTCAGGAGATTGTTGATCTTCTGGACGTGCTCGGTGACCTCGTCCGAGTTCTTGAGCGCCTTGTAGTCTTCGTCGAGCCGCATCTGCGCGTCGTTGAACGCCTTGAGCGTGGCCTCGCTGCGCATCTCAGGGGCGGGCATCTGCGACTTGGACGCGATGTCGGCCTTGATCTTGTTCAGCTTGCGCTGGACGACGATCACCGCGCCCTGGCAGTCGTAGGTAGCCTCCCATATCTTGTTCATCTTCTCGATGCAGGTCGGCTTGTCGAGGACCTCGCCGTCTTCGCCTCCGGAGGAATCGGAATCGGTCTTCGCGGCATCGGCGGCGGGTGCCGCGGCGCCCTGGTCCTGTGCGGCGGGCGCGGCCGACTTCGCCTTCTGCTTGGCCTCCCACTCGGCCTTCTCCTTCATGTAATCCTCGTGCTCCGGCGACATCGGATCCGCCTCGTCCCCGACGGGCGGACGGAACTGCGGAACCCCCGGAGCGGCATTGGCCCCTGCGGCCGCCTTCGGCGCCGCGGCCGCGGTGTCCGCCACGTTGGTTGCGGCCGCGGGCGCGGCGTTGGTGTCCGCCGGCGGAGCCAGCTCCCTCTCGAGTTCGGCCTCGGCCTTGAGGAGCATCGCGGTCTTCGGAGGCTTGAGGAGCCCGATGTACTCCTCGGGATAGATCTCCTCCATCTTCCTGGCCATCTCGTCGGTTATCCTCTGGCACTCGTTCGTCGCCTCGCTGGCGATCTTGTCCAGCTGGTCCTGGAACTCGTTCACCTTGGTGGTGAGGACGGAATAGTTCCTCCGGACCGTCTCGAACCCGGAGTCGACCCGGGCCTGCGCGGAGGCCGACTCGCCGGCATGGAAGGCGCTCCAGTACCAGAAGAGGCCGCCTGCCGCGAGGCCTATTACGCCGAGGACGATTCCGACGATGAGGCCGAAGTGGGTTCCGCCCTCGTCGTCGGCGAACTCATCGTCGCCCATCCCCGGGATGCGAAGGCGATCCGGTATCGCGGAATCGGGCGAACCCTCCACCGGGTCGAGCTCGGCGACCTCGTCCTCGCCTCCGCCCTCCTCGGCCGGCGTCGCGGGGGGATGGTGGATGGTGAACTTGCGCCTGGGCTTGAGCGTCAGCTTTGCGCCCGCCGAGGCGGCCTCGGCCGGCGAAGGCTGCTCCTCGCCGCCTTCGTCCGGCGAAGAAGACGAGAGCTTCATCTTGGCGGGCCTGAGCTTGGACCTGCTTGTGGAAAGCTTGATCTTGCCGCCCGAAGACTGAGGCTGGGCCGACACGGGGGCTAGGCCGGTCGTCATGACCTTCTTGAAGTCCGCAAGGAGCGCCTCGAAGCTGGGATACCGCTTGTAGGGATCCGCCTCAAGCATCTTCATGACGAGGTAGTCGATCTGAGGGGAGAGCCCCGGGCGGACCTCGCTGGGCCTGGCGGGAGGTCCCTGGAAGCGCTTCCTCACGACGGACGCGGCGTCGTCGCCCTCGAACGGGGCGACGCCCGTGAGCGCGTGGTAGAGCGTCCCGCCGAGCGAGTACATGTCCGCACGGTAGTCGACGGCCTGCTTCTTGACCTTCTCGGGGGCGATGTAGTACGGAGTCCCCCAGATTTCGTCCGTGTCCTTCTGCATCGCGGCGAGTCCGAAGTCGACGAGCTTCGCGTTGCCGTTCGCGTCCAGGAGGACGTTTTCGGGCTTGACGTCGCCGTGGACGAGCCCCTGGTCGGCGGCGCAGCGGAGCGCCTGCGCGACCTGTTCGCCGATCTTCATGACGCGCGGAACGTCGATGTTCGCGCCATGCGTCCGCATCAGTCCCTCCAGGGAGCCGCCGGGCACGAGCTCCATCGCGATGTACGGCATTCCGTCGGAGATGCCGTAGGAGTATATCTGCGCGATGTTCGGATGTATGAGCCTCGCCGCGGCCTGGGCCTCCTTCTTGAACTTCTCGACGAATTCCGCGTCGCTGCCGTACTCGCGCAGCATGACCTTCACGGCCACGGGGCGGTCCAGCATCTTGTCTCGACCCATGTAGACGCCGCCCATTCCGCCGCGCCCGAGCTCGCGCTCGAGAAGGAAGTTCCCGTTCTCCCCGAACACTCCCGGCGTCTTTATCAGTTGCTCCTCGCTCATGGTATCAATCCCCATCTAGGATTCACGATAGGCCAGAACACCAAGGACCCGACGCCCTTGAGGTTCTCCCGGGGGACGGGCCCCCAGTAACGGCTGTCGAAACTGTTGTCGGAGTTGTCTCCGCACGCGAAATACTCGTCGGCGCCCATTGTCCTGGGCCCTGTCATCCCGCCTGCCGCCCCGGGATTGGGCTCCGGAGTCTTCTCCCCGCGCTTGCCGATCATGGGCTTCAGCGGAGCGTCGAGCTTCCTGCCGTCGATGAAGACGTCCGGACTGACTATCTCCACCGTCTCGCCCGGAAGCGCGGTGAGACGCTTGATGTAGTGCGTCCCCTGGACCAGCCTGTCTATGCCCGTCGTGGCGAAGACCATCACCTCGCCGCGGGCAGGCCGACGGAAGTTCCAGCGCCAGCGGTTGACGAATATGAAGTCGCCGGTGGTGTCGTAGCCCTTCCACACGACGCGCCCCTTCGGGATAACCAGCGGCGAGAGCTTTCCGCCCGCATCCACGGAGCATACGACCTGGCGAGAGCCGTCGATCCTGCCGGGGACTATCGCGCGCCCCGGAGCCAGATCGGCCAGGTTCATCGAGTGCACGAAGTCCGTCGGGAGCGAGACGGGCTTCGAGGGCTGTGCCCCGCCCAGGGGCTGTATGCAGCAGTCGTAGCGCCCGTCGCCGCGGTCCATCAGCACGAGCGTCCCTTCGCACGGAGCGACGAGCTCCTTGTAGTCGCGCCCGGAAACCGCCCAGTTGAGCCACTTGAGCGGAGTCGTCTCGAAGACGCCCGGATCCCTGCAGGGTTCGGAATGGTTGCCGTACAGGGTGGGCATCATGGACCCGGTGGGGATGTTGAACGGCTCGAAGAGATATGCGCGAAAGGCCATCGCGACGGAAATCGCGACGACCAGCGTGTCGAGCCACTCGCGGCCGTAGTCCTGCCAGGTCTTCGTCATGCGCGGTAGTTGGGCGCCTCCTTCGTGATCGTGATGTCGTGCGGACGGGCCTCCTTGAGTCCGTTCGCGGTGACGCGGTAGAACCTGCCCTTCTCCTGCAGTTCCCTGATGGTGCGCGCGCCGCAGTAGCCGAGGGACGCGCGGAGTCCGCCGCAGAACTGGGTCATGATGGACTTCACACGCCCCGAGTACGGCACCATTCCCTCGATGCCCTGCGGCACGAGATCGTCCTCCGACTCGTTGTCCTGGAAGTAGCGCGCGCGGGATCCCTTGCCGTTCTTGAGGGCGGCCATCGATCCCATGCCGCGGTAGACGACGTACTGGCGTCCGTTCTGGTATATCTTCTCGCCCGGAGACTCCTCGGTGCCGGCGAGGACCGAACCGAGCATGACGGAGTCCGCACCCGCGGCGAGCGCCTTCGGGACGTCGCCCGACAGCTTGATGCCGCCGTCAGCGATGACCGCGACGCCGGTCCCGCGGAGCGCCTTCGCCGCGTTGTAGACGGCGGTGAGCTGCGGAATCCCCACGCCGCAGACAACGCGCGTCGTGCATATGGACCCGGGGCCGATGCCGACCTTCACGGCGTGCGCGCCGCACTTCGCAAGCGCCACGGCCGCCTCGCCCGTGGCGATGTTGCCGGCGATGACGTCGATCTTCGGATAGTGCCTGGCGATGTACTTCGTCATGTCCATGATGCCCTTCGAGTGACCGTGGGCGGAATCCACGACGACGACGTCGACGCCGGCGTCCGCGAGCTTCTCCATGCGCGTCAGATCCCCCCTGCCGCCGGAGACGGAGGCGGACACCCTGAGACGGAACTTCGAGTCGCAGTTGTAGGTCGGATTCTGGTTCTCGACGAGGCGCTGGACGTCCGTGAAGCTGTAGAGACCCACCACGCGGCCGGCCTTGTCGACGAGCGGAAGCTTGCCTACCTTCGCCGCGCGCATGAGGTCGTACGCCTTCTTGAGCGACGTCCCCGGCTTCGCGGTGATCGGAGCGGGCTGCATGACATCGCGGAGCTTCCTGGCCTCCATCGGCGCGAAGCGCATGTCGGACGTCGTGATCATGCCGACGAGGCGGTCCTTGTCGTCGAGGACGGGGAAGCCGTTGAACTTGAGGCCCATGCGCCTCTTCTCGGAGCGGAGGAAGCTGATGTCGTCGTCCTGGTGGAAGCAGACGGGCGAGGCGATGAGCCCGTTGAGGTAGTTCTTCACCTTCGCGACCTCCCTCGCCTGGTCGTCCTCCTCGAGGTTCTTGTGGATGCATCCGATGCCGCCGGCAAGCGCCATAGCGATCGCCATCGGCGACTCCGTCACCGTGTCCATCGCCGCCGAAACGAAGGGGATCTTCATCGTGATCCGGCTCGTGAGCCTGGTCTCCAGCGAGGCGTCGTCGGGCAGGAAATCGGCGTACTGCGTGACGAGGGTAACGTCGTCGTACGTGAGGCCCTCGAACGGGAAGGCCTTCATAAACTGGTCCATGTGCTTGTTCATTGAGTCTCCTCGGGCGTCATGCACCCTTTTTACATGGAAATTATACCAAAAAGCCTGGCGAAAATCTAGTGCTCGCAATAGGCTCCGAGGAAGTCGAAATGCTCGATGTCGGGGTCCGAGGAGAGCTCGGAGAGGAGCGCGAGGACGCCATCGTCGTTCGGCGCCGCCTCGAAGTCGAACGTGAAGCGGAATTCGAAGTCCATTCCGGGTATCGGACGCGACTCGAGCTTCGTCAGGTTGACGTCTATCGACGCGAACTTCGAGATGATCGCGTTGAGCGCCCCGGGCCTGTGCGGAAGCGAAAGCATCACCGTGAACTTGTTCGCGTCCGGATATATCTCGAGGTCCTTCGAGATGCAGATGAACCGCGTGTAGTTGTAGGACGCGTCCTGGATTCCCTCCGCGACGACGCCGAGTCCGTAGAGCTCGGCGCACGGACGCGACGCGATGGCCGCGAAGTCCCTCCTCCCGGATTCCGCGACGGTGCGCGCGGCGATCGCCGTGTTCGCGGCGGGCGTCGCCCTGATCTCGGGATGCGCGCGCAGGAACTCCTTGCACTGCGCGAGGGCGTGCGGATGGCTCGTCACCTCGCGGATGTCCGCGAGGGACGTCCCGCGCGACGCCAGGAGGACGTGGTCGATCTTGAGACGGAGTCCGCGGACGATGTGGAAGCGGTGCCTGAGCATCAGGTCGTACACGGCGGCGACGGACCCCGCGGCGGAGTTCTCGACCGGCAGCATGCCGTACTGGCAGAGCCCCTTCTCGACAGCCTCGAACACGTTCTCGAACGACTCGAAGTAGGCGATCGTCGGCGCCGCGAACATCAACGTCGTGGCCTGCTGCGCGTACGAGCCTTCAGTGCCGCAGCACGCGACGAGCGCGCGGCGCGGGAACCTGGAGCCCGCCGCGAGGGCGCCTCTCACGGACTTCGCGAGCGGCGCCTCGCCGGAAAGAAGAAGCCTCTGCCGCGCCTTGGAGATCGAGAACAGCGTGTTGAAGAAGAGTCTCGCTCCGTTCTCGAACTCCGGCGGAACCTCCGCCGTGACGCGCGAGATTATGGCGCGCTCGCGCGCCGGATCGCTCACTCCCGCACCGCTCTCCCGCTTCGATGCGGCGACGCGCGCGGACACCTCGAGACGCCTCACGAAGAGCTTCACGAGCTCCTCGTCTATCGCGTCTATCTCCTGTCTTGCTTTCTTAAGGTCTTCCATATCGCGTAGAGTATAGCATTTTTGCCGTGCGCAGCGGCAGAGAGGACGAAGAAAACACAAGGCCCGGTCCTTTCGAACCGGGCCCCGTGCTTACTTGTTTTTATGGCGCTGCGCCTTCATGCGCTTGTCGTATTTGTGCTTCGACATTTTTTTGCGCCTTTTCTTCTTGATGGATCCCATGGTTTCTCCTTGATTTGTTGACCGGCTAGCTAGGCCGTTTTCTGACTCAGAAAATTATCTTGTTGAGCGGCAGCTCGATGATTCCCGTCGCACCGTTCTTCGTGAGCTGCGGGATGAGGTCGCGGACCGTCCTTTCCTCGACGACGGACTCGACCGCGTACCACTCGCTGTCGTTGAGCCTGTTCACGGTCGGCGCGTGGAGGGCCGGCATGACCTTGACGATCCTGTCCAGCGACTTCGCGGGCGCGTTGCACTTCAGGAGCACGCGGCGCTGCGCCTCGAGGGCTCCCGTGAGAAGCATCTGGAGCTGCTCGAGCTTCGCGCGCTTGGCGGCGTTCTTCCACGACTTCCTGTTCGCGATGAAGCGGGTCGTGGAGGTGAGGATCGTGTCGACGATGCGAAGGTTGTTCGCGCGAAGGCTCGAACCCGTCTCGGTGAGGTCGACGATCGCGTCCACGAGCTCGGGGGCCTTCACCTCGGTCGCGCCCCAGGAGAACTCGACGTCCGCCTTGACGCGGTTCTTCTTGAGGTAGCGCCTGACGAGGCCCATCGCCTCCGTGGAGATGCGCTTGCCCTGAAGGTCCTTGACCGTCCTGATCTTCGAATCGTTCGGAACCGCGAGGACCCAGCGGACCGGATTGGAAGTCGCCTTCGAATAGTTGAGCTCGCAGATCTCGTGCACGTCGCTGCCGTTCTCGTAGACCCAGTCGTAGCCGCAGATTCCCGCGTCGAGGAGGCCGAGCTCCACGTAGCGGCTCATCTCCTGCGGACGAAGGAGGCGGCACTTGATTTCCTCGTCGTCGATGGACGGGGTGTAGCTGCGGCTCGAGCAGGTGACGTTGAACCCCGCGCGCTTGAAGAGCGCGAAGGTCGACTCCTGCAGGCTGCCCTTTGGTAGACCTAGTACTATTGCCATTTTTGTCTCTTTTCCGTTAAAGGAGTGGAGATTATATCATAATTCGGCCGCTTGTGGCAAGGCGCACTTTTCAGCCGGCGCCAAGGAGCGACCTGGCGGCGGCAACCTGCCCCGGCGTCGGCGGAACCGCGCCGCGGAGCGGATAGGGGATGCCGAGCCTCTCGTACTTCGGGATCGCGAAGTCGTGGTACGGCAGAACCTCCACCCGCTCGACGCAGGATCCCAGCGAACGGACGAATTCGCCCGTCGCGCGGAGGTCCGCCTCGCCGTCGGTGAGTCCCGGGACGAGGACCCTGCGAATCCACATGCGCTTCCCCATTCCGGCGCAGTGCCTCGCGAATGCGAGCATCGGCTCGCCGGAACGGCCCGTCACCCTCCTGTGGAGATCCGCGTCGAACGCCTTTATGTCCAGGATGACGACGTCCGCAAGGGACAGAAGCTTCGCATACGGCCTGAGCGGATTCGAGAAGATCGACACGTCGTCCGCCGCCCCTTCGACGTATCCGCTCGTGTCGAGGGCGGTCGAAATCCCCTCCGCCCCGGCGAGTTCGAACAGCTCCGAGACGAACTCCGGCTGGAGGAGCGGCTCGCCGCCGGACACCGTGATGCCGCCGTCCTCGCCCCAGTAGGCGCGGTAGCGGAGCGCCCGGTCGAGGACCTCGCGGGGCTCCTGCTCGAACGCGGGCGGACTCGCCCAGGTGTCGGGATTGTGGCAGTACGCGCAGCGGAGCGGACAGCCCGAGAGGAAGACGATGAAGCGGACTCCGGGGCCGTCCGCGGCCCCGAACGTCTCGAACGAATGTATCCGGCCTTTGATGGCGGCTGGCGGCTGGCGGGTGGCGGCCGGCGGGTGCTTCAAGAACCGATAACAGGCACTGGTCACAGGCATTTATGACAGGCGCGCTTGATGACGTCCATCTGCTGCTCGCGGGTGAGGTCGATGAACTTGACCGCGTAGCCGGAGACGCGGATCGTGAAGTTCGCGTACTCGGGCTTCTCCGGATGCTCCATCGCGTCGACGAGCTTCTCCGTGCCGAACACGTTCACGTTCAGATGGTGCGCGCCCTTGTCGAAATAGCCGTCGAGGATGTTCACGAGGGACTTCACGCGGTCCGCTTCGGTGTTGCCGAGCGCCGAGGGATGGATCGTCTGCGTGTTGGAGATTCCGTCGAGCGCGTCCTCGTAGGGGAGCTTCGCGACGGAGTTGAGGGACGCGAGGAGTCCGTTCATCTCCGCCCCGTAGCTCGGATTCGCCCCGGGCGAGAGCGGCTCGCCCGCGGGACGTCCGTCGGGCATCGCGCCCGTAGCCTTGCCGTAGACGACGTTCGAGGTGATGGTGAGGATCGACGTCGTGGGCTCCGCGTTGCGGTAGATGTGGTGCCCGCGGACCTTGTCGATGAACTCCCTGAGCAGCCACTTCGCGATGTCGTCAGCCCTGTCGTCGTCGTTGCCGTAGCGCGGGAAGTCGCCCGTGATCTTGTAGTCGACGGCGAGGCCCGACTCGTCGCGGACCGCCTCGACCTTCGCGTACCTGATCGCGGCGAGCGAGTCGACGGCGTGCGAGAAGCCGGCGATGCCCGTCGCGAAGGTGCGACGCAGGTTGGTGTCTATGAGAGCCATCTCGGCGGCCTCGTAGTAGTACTTGTCGTGCATGTAGTGGATGAGGTTCAGCGTGTGGACGTAGAGGCTCGCGAGCCAGTCCATCATGACGTCGTAGCGCTTCATCACCTCGTCGTAGTCGAGGACGGCCGACGTGATGCGGGGGAACTCCGGCGCCACCTGCACGCGGGTCTTCTCGTCCATCCCGCCGTTGATGGCGTAGAGGAGGCACTTTGCGAGGTTCGCGCGCGCGCCGAAGAACTGTATCTCCTTGCCGACCTGCGTCGCCGAGACGCAGCAGCAGATCGCGTAGTCGTCGCCCCAGACGCGGCGCATGACGCAGTCGTTCTCGTACTGGATGGACGAGGTCTTGATGGAGATCTTCGCGGCGTAGTCGCGGAACGTCTTCGGGAGCCTGCGCGAGTAGAGGACGGTTATGTTGGGCTCGGGGGAGGGGCCCATGGTCTCGAGGGTGTGGAGGATGCGGAAGCAGTTCTTCGTCACCATCGAGCGTCCGTCGCTGCCGAGCCCGGCGATCGAGAGCGTCGCCCAGACGGGATCGCCCGAGAAGAGCTCGTTGTAGGACGGGATGCGGGCGAACTTGACCATCCTCAGGTGGAGGACGAGGTGGTCGATGAGCTCCTGCGCGCCCTTCTCGTCCAGGGCTCCGCTCCTCAGGTCGCGTTCGATGTAGATGTCGAGGAACGTCGAGATCCTGCCGATGGACATCGCAGCGCCGTTCTGCGTCTTGACGGCGGAGAGGTATCCGAAGTACGTCCACTGCACCGCCTCGCGCGCGTTCGCCGCGGGACGGGAGATGTCGAAGCCGTAGGTCGCCGCCATCGTCTTCATCTTCTCCAGGGCCTTGATCTGTTCCGCGACCTCCTCGCGAAGCCGGCAGACGTCCTCCGGCATCGAGCCGTAGCCGCAGTGGACCATGTCGGCCTTCTTGGCGGCCACAAGCGCGTCGATGCCGTAGAGCGCGACGCGACGGTAGTCGCCGACGATCCTCCCGCGGCCGTAGGTGTCCGGGAGTCCGGTGATGATCTTGTTCTTGCGCGCCGCGCGCATCTCGGGAGTGTACACGTCGAAGACGCCCTGGTTGTGCGTCTTGCGGTAGCGCGTGAAGATTTCGTGGAGCTTCGGGCTCGGCGTGTATCCGTAGGTGGTGCAGGCCTCCTCCGCCATCTTGATGCCGCCGTAGGGCATGAAGGCGCGCTTGAGCGGCCTGTCGGTCTGGAGTCCGACGATCTTCTCGAGGTCCTTGTCGAGGTATCCCGCCGGATGGGAGTCGATGTCGCTCACGACGTCCGTGTCCATGTCGAGGACGCCGCCCTTCGCGCGCTCGGCCTTCTGGAGCTTCTGAAGCTCACCCCACAGCCTGTCCGTGGCCTCCGTCGCGTCCGCCAGGAACGTCTCGTCGCCATCGTAGGGGGTGTAGTTCTCCTGGATGAAGTTGCGCACGTCGATGCGCGTTTTCCATTTGTCTCCCTTGAACCCCTTCCAAGCCTCGTTATCCAACATCTTGTTGCACCCTTTCAGTAAAATCTCTATATCTTGTATATTCCCCCTCTGAGAAGAAACGGGGATAGTCTACCATAAATGGCCTTGGGATGTAAAGTGCCGAGAGGCGCGACCTGCCTTACCAGAAGCCCCAGGACTCGGTAAGAATCACGTAAAGAGCCAGTACAAGATTGGTAGTCGCGTGGGCGACGATCGCCGGAACGAGCCCCTTGCGTATGGCAAGATATCCATAGAACGCGCCGGCCATCGCGCCCTCGGCGATGCGCGTATTGTGCTCCAGTGCAAAAAGCGCCACCACCCAAAGGAACGCCGCGAGGTCGAACTTGCGCGAATCGGCCTTCATCCAGTCCCTGTCGTTCACGAGCCAGCGGTAAAGGAATCCGCGGAAGAACATCTCCTCGGCGGGCGCGATGACGAAGGCCGATCCCAGCAGTTTTACAATAGTGAGCGTCCATCCGCAGACCGCGGGATCGTACGGCGAGGGCTCAGCCGCCACGGAACCGGGAAAGAGCGTCTCCCTCGCGATCCACAGGACGAAGACGATGACGCCGACGATCAGACCCCACAGTGCGGACGAAGCGGTCGGAAAGCCGATCTTCACCCTCTTCGCCATCGGAAGGAGACCGACCATGACGGCGAGAGTCGCGAGCGCACGGACGGCGTAGGAAACGGCCGTCGCGGGAAGCGCGATCATGATGACCATCCAGACCGCGTACGGCAGGACTGCGGCCAGAGTCTCGGGCCTGGGACGAGTCACCGTCCGGCCTCCGCGGAGGGACGCATCGCGACGAGTCTCAGCTCGACGTGAGGTCCGCCGTATTCAGAGACGGCGGCGTTGAACAGTATGTCCACGGGCGAGCTCGCGCCGGCGCGTATCTTTTCAATGTCGTCGCCATGCCCCCACCACACCGCTTCGGGGACGGATCCTCCGAAAGAGAGCCTTAGGTGACGCGCCGCGGCGCCTATGGGGCTTGCCGACTTGAGAACCACCCCGCGCATCGCGAAGAGCGGCTCCGGATTCCCCTCGCCGAACGGGGCGAGGCTGCCGAGCCTCCTGACGAATTCCTCGGTCAGGTCGGAGCCTTTCACCCATGTGTCGAACGGCGTCGCGCCGAACGGGACTCCTGCATCCTTCATATTTTCGCAGGCTTCATTCTTCTGCGCTTCGCACGCCCTGGCGAACTCGTCGCGGAAGGCCTCGATCTCCCCCTCCTTCACGGAGAATCCGCCCGCGGCGGCATGTCCGCCGTAGTTCGAGAGATGCCTGGCACAGGCTTCGAACGCCTTCCTGAGGTTGTATCCCTCGGGAGCCCGCGCACTGCCGTGGGATCCCACCGCGACGCATACCGGAACCGCGCCGTCGGGCGATACCTTGGCAAGATGCTCGAGGATGCGGGCCGCCACGATTCCGGCGACTCCGGGGTGTCCGTCCGGAAGGTCTATCACCTGGGCCGCCGCACCCTCTTTGATATGCCTCTCATCCTTCGCCTCGGCCGTCATGGTCTGCTCGACGTTCTTGCGCTCCGTGTTTCGCAGATCGACGATTCTTGCGAGTTCGCTCGCCTCATCCTGGTCGGTCGCAAGGACCAGCTTCAGCGCGTCCATCGCGCTGCCCATCCTGCCGGCCGCGTTGATCCTGGGGCCGATGAGGAATCCGAAGATGTGGGAGTTCATCTCCGCAGGCGTCGTACGCGAGGCGCGGGACAGGAGCTCCTTGAGTCCGGTCGGCGCATGGCTCTCAAAATGGGAAATCGCGTACGAGACGAGAATCCTGTTCTGACCCACGAGGGGCATTATGTCGGTGATCGACGCGAGCCCTGCGAGCACCGCGAGCTGATGCCCTATCTTCCCGCCCGAGTACGCGCCCTCCGCCCTGGCCCTCTTCATGAGCGCGTGGGAAACGAAGAACGCCGCGCCGGCGGCACACAGACAGGAAAAGCACTCCGGGGGCCGGGGCTCCGCCTTGGGATTCACTATCGGACAGTCGGGCAGCTCGGGACCGGGCAGGTGGTGGTCTATGACGACGACGTCGACACCCCTCCGCCTGAGGCGCGCTATCTCGTCCACGGAATTGATGCCGTTGTCCACGGCCACGACAAGCCTGACGTCCGGATGCTCTGCGAGAAGCCTGGCGATGGACCTGTCGTTCATTCCGTAGCCTTCGGAGAGGCGCTCGGGGATGAACGTTCCGGCCTCGCATCCCAGGGCGGAAAGCGTCTTCACCATTATCGCCGTCGAGGCGACGCCGTCGCAGTCGTAGTCCCCGAAGACGACAATCCTTTCGCGGGCGAGGACAGCGGAGCGTATGCGGTCCACGACCTCGGCGACGCCGGGAAGTCCGTCGGGGATGGCGATGTCGGACATGGACGGATGCAGGAACCGGTCGAGCGTTTCCGGCGTAACGCCGCGCAGCGCCAGTATCCGCGCCAGAAGCCGGGAATTGCCCGCGGCCTCAAGCGCGTCCACGACCGATTCGTCGACCGTGCGCTCGATCCACTCCGATGCCATTGGATGCAGGGAAGGGTCCCGGTATTCAGGTCAGATACTGACTTCGTGGCACCAGCCGTGCGTGTCCGGAATCTCTCCGTACTGTATGCCCTGCACGGTCTGGTAGAGCTTCGTGAGCGTAGGATGGACGACGTCGGGATCGGAAATCCTGATGACGTCCGACCCGCGCGTGATCTCCCAGACGGGCGTGATGACGACGGCCGTGCCGAGCGCGGCGACGGCTGCGAAGTCCCTGATCTCCGTGTAGGGAATCGGACGGCGCTCGACGGTCATGCCGAGATCTCTGGCGACGTCGCGGAGCGAAAGATTCGTGACGGACGGGAGGACCGAGCAGCTGTCGGGGGTCACGTACCTGCCGTCCTTCGTGATGCCCATGAAGTTGGAGGTCGAGAACTCCTCCACGAACTGGTGGCTCTTCGCGTCGAGGTAGAGTTCGACGGGCCAGCCGTCGTGCTTCGCCTTCTCGTGGGCGAAGAGCGAGGCGGCGTAGTTCCCGCCCACCTTCACGTCGCCCATTCCGTGCGGCGCCGCACGGTCCCAGTCGTCCAGTATGACGGCGCGGACGGGTTTCATGCCGCCCTTGTAGTACGCGCCTACGGGCATGACCATGATCATGAAGGTGTATTCCTTGGCGGGGGCGACGCCGATCTGCGGACCGGTCCCGATGAGGAGCGGACGGATGTAGAGGGAGCCGCCGGTCCCGTACGGCGGAACGAACTCCTCGTTCGCCGCGATCACCCTGTCGCAGGCCTCGACGAACTTCTCGGGCGGCATCGGAGGCATTACGCAGCGGATCGCGGTGCGCTCCATGCGCTTCGCGTTCTCCATCGGACGGAAGATCGCGATCCTGCCGTCCTTCTGGCGGAACGCCTTGATTCCCTCGAAGCACTCCTGTCCGTAGTGGAGGCAGCTCGCTCCGATGTGCATCGTGATGAAGGGATCCTTCACCAATTCGAATTCCCCCCACTCGCCGTCCTTCCAGACAGCGCGGATGTGGCAGTTGACGTCCGAGAAGCCGAATCCCAGCTTCTCCCAATCGATGTCATTCCTGGGCATTTTTCACTTTCCTTGATTTTTGTTGTTCTTAAGCTTTTCCACGAGCGCCTTGAGCTCTGGCGGACGGGCGGACGAGACGCGGTAGAATGCGTTCACGGCCTGCGCCACCATGTCCATGCGGCCCGCGGCGTCGAAGATTTCCGCCGCGGCCAGGATGCCCTGCGCGGAGTTGAGTTCGGGAATCGCCGCGCGCTGCGGCCAGACCCCCGCCGCGCGTTCGGCCGCCATGCGCGCGAACATGCCGGCGCGCGCGCCGTTCCCGGCCCTTGAGCACGCCTCCCCCAGGGCATCGTACCTGACCGCCGTCTCCCACGCGAGACGCAGCCTCTTCTGTGCGTCGGTCGTCTTCTGGAGTTCCTGATCGAGCTCGGCGGTCTCGCGCTGGAGCCTGGCGAGCAGGCGCCAGGCCCTGACCTCCTCGAGATAGGGGTCGGGACGGGTCGAATGCGGATCCTCCCGCTTCAGGTAGTTCAGGAGGTCCTCGACGACGTTCGCGCTCGCCTCGCCGTCGGGAGTCAGCTGTCCGCGGTTGAAAAGGTGCGTCTGGATGTAGCGGAACGTCGACTCCGGCGAGATCGGACTGAGCAGGCAGGCCTCGCGGAACGCCTGTTCGCAGGACGAGCGGAAGTCCATCCCGTCCGCCGACCTGGCGCCGCTGCCGCCGCCCCTGAGCATCTTCTGCATCTCGAGCCCGGCGATCGCGCTGCGCAGCTTCGCGAAGGACTTCTGCGCGGCGAAGTCACGGCGGAACATCGGGTCGTCGAGAAGCTTCCTCACGTACCAGTCCCAGAAGTCGCGGTCCTTCCTCACGAGCCGCTTCCACGTCGCGGAGTCCGCCCCGTTCTCGGTCTTGTCGCGCTCTATCTTCATGATGAGCCCGTGCGGGGTGAGGTAGTCGTACATCCACTCTATCGGATAGCTCTCCTCCACGTAGAACGCGTTGCGGTCCCTGTTCTTCTCGAACATCTTCTGCGCGAGAATGGCGTTGATGAGCATGACGCTCTGAGCGCCCGTCACCTGGACGCGCCCGTTGTCCATGACGACGCCGTAGCGCTGTCTCTCCTCCTCGGAAAGCCTCGAGACGAACTCGTTGAAGGCGGACGCGTTGTCCTCGTTCGCGGGAATCCATATCTCGTCTCCGTAGAGGTCGCGTTCGACGGACATGTACGTCCCGTCGGCAAGGGCGTTCTGCGTGATGAGGTATACGTCCGGCCGGAACTGCGCCGAATAGATCATGTACGTCGGGACGAACCGGCCCGGATCTGTCCCGCCGAAGAAGAAGGCGTGGTCCTCCATCGGCTCCGGCCAGTCCGGATCAGGAAGAGGTTCCTCGTCCGCGGCTATCTGGCGGCGTATCGCCTTCGCGCCGTCGAGCTGGTACGCGCCGAACTGCCATCCGAACGTGTGCCCGTTCTGCTCGGCTCCGCCAAGCTCGAGGACGAGCCTGTCGTTCGTGTAGTTCTGGACGATCGGCGGAATCGCGCCGACCGCCATGCAGACGACTCCGAGCACGCATACCGCCAGGGTCCGGAAGCGCCTCGGGATGAAGCGCGAGAGCATCATCGAGGCGAACACGAATCCGTAGCCGATCCACATCGCTATCATCGCGTGTGACATGATGAACTTCACCTTCTGGATGAAGCCGTCCTGCACGTCGCCCTGCACCTTCGCGAGGAGGATGAGGAGGACGGACATCACGATGAAGCACGCGCCGAGCGCTATGAGCCACTGCTGGGAGACGTTCCTCGCGTCGAAGGCGAGCCTGTGCCCGGCCGCGTGGGCACGGCGAATCGCGGCGAGAATCGGCCTCGTCGCGAAGACGACTGCGGCGAAGACGGCCAGCAGCAGGATGACGGCGAGGGACGTCGCGCCGCCGCCGCCCCTGCCGATGTGCATCCCCAGAGGCAGGAACACCGCAACCGCCGCGATGAGTCCGAAGCCGACGAAAGGACGCCAGTCGCCGTTCTTGCGCGCGAGTTCCAGGTAGCGCCTGAGCGCGACCGCCGGACGGAACAGGAGCTGCAGGACGCCGATCAGGATGCAGCCGACGGCCGCCAGCGTGCCGAGCGCGACGACGAGCGCGCGGTCGAAGTAGCTCCAGAACGACCCGTCCGCGACCTCCGTCGCGCCGAGGATGCCCGAGAAGACGTCCCTGAGGACGAACACGCCGAGGATCGCCGCGGCGGCCCAGATGATCCTGACCGCGATGCGCTTCGCGCCGCCGCGGAAGGTGAAGTGCCAGCACACGAACGGCACGGCAGCGAGAATCGCGAGGAAGTCCGTGAACTGCAGCTTCACGTCGCGGAAGTAGTGCCCCATCTGGATGCGGAAGAAATCGAAGAACCCCCCGAGAGTGTCGAAGGAGGCGGCCTTGATGGCCTCGTACTGCCCGCGCGTGATGGCGTGCTTGAAGCCCTCCCAGGTGCGCGGATAGCCCCAGTTCATGGGAGGATTCCTGATGTCCGACACGAACGGCATGTAGGCGTAGAACGAAACGCCGAGCTGGGTGAAGAACGCGGCTCCGGCCACGGAGCGGCCGTGCGGCAGGACGTGCCAGGAGAGCGCGAGGACCGCGAAGTTCCACGCAATCGGCCACCAGAACCACCAGCTCGCCGGACTCACGAGCCCGTTCATCGCGCCGCGCCGCAGGAGGTAGAAGAGCGCGATGTGGAATCCGGCTACCGGAATCGCGAAGAGCATCCCCTTCTTGACGAAGAGCGCGATCGCGAAGAGCAGGACTATCACGGCCCAGAACGCGAACGTCGAGGCGTCCCACGGGAACTGCGGACCGACGTATCCCGCCGTGCCGCCTATGACCGGTCCGGATATAGCGAGGTCCTGCGCCTGGCCGACAAGCACGAAGACGGACAGGACCGCGAGCGCTGCCGCGCCGGCCGAGACCCAGAAGAGGGTGCGAGCGACTCCGCGAGACGAGAGGGCGGGATCATCCTCCGCTATCGAGGACGCCACGGCCGCAGCAAGAGACACCGCGGCGAAGGCCGCGACCGTCAGGTAGACCGCCGGCTCGGCAAGAGGCGCCGTGGCGGCAGTGACGCCGACCCAGGTCTCGGAATGCGAGAAGAACGCAGTCGCGAGGAAGAATCCGGCCACGACCGCAGCTCCGCCGCCGAGCGCCCACCAGACCGCGAGGTCCCGCCGTCCCTTGGACTTGAAGCGGACGGCCGCAAGCAGCGCGCCGACGAAAAGGACGAGCGACAGCGCGACCATGGTTCCGTCGGGGCACCAGTTTGTCCCCGGCACGAGCTCGAAGCGCGGACCGTCCTTCTCGGCGAGCAGCTTTCTCACCGTGGGGTCGAGAAGCACCGCCTGCTGCTCGACGAGCCTGAGAATCGTCCCATAGCGCTGCGCATCCTCGAAGGCCTTCTTGTCGCCGGAGTTCTGCGCACGTATGAACGCCCGGCGCGCCGCCTCCTTCGCCAGCGCCCACCTGTCGGGATGTGCGAAGAATTCCCTGAAGTACTGCTGATACGGCTGGAGACTGACGATGATGCCGTCCGCGGCCTGACGGTCGGTGATGCCGACCGGCTGGTGCTTCGCGATCACGTCCTTGTCCATTCCGTACTGAGCCCGGCCGAGGTCGCCTACCTGGAGGACCTGGTACGTCAGGAGGACGGGCACGAGGAACAGCGCGAAGTCGCGGAACATCGAGATGTTCCGGAGGGCGATTATGATGGCGAGCGGCACTATCGCGAAGAGGAGAACCTGGTAGTTCGTGAGCCCGAGGCCGAACACGAACGCCGTGAGCCACAGCGTCATGTCCGTAGGCCTCCTCATCCAGCGGTATGAGAGCAGCAGGACGAGCATCAGGAAGAGAGAGCCGAGCGAATATATCTCGACGATCGTGGACTGCGACCACTCGACCGGCGAGAACGCGAAGGCGAGCGCTCCGCCGACGCCGCCGGCGAACGAAAGCCACATGTGAGACCCGCCCTCCTCTATCTTCCACTCAGGATTGACGCCTTCGAGGAAGTCCCGGGCGGAGCGGCAGATGAGCATCGCGGTGCAGCCGGCCGCGAACGCGCCCGCGACGGCGGAGAAGAGGCTCGCGGCCCAGGCGGGGGTGGGATGACCCATGTATGTGACGAAGGAGAACGCCTTGCAGAAGAGCCACGTGCAGAACGTCCAGAACGGGTATCCCGGCGGATGCGGGACGCCGAGATGCGCCGACGCCGTCGCGAGTTCGCCGGAATCCTCGAGGCCGACGGAAGGACCGATGGTGTAGAAATAGACCGCGAAAGTCACCAGGGTCGCAGTCCAGAAGGCCGCCCAGTCGAACTTTGAAAAGAACCTGTTCTTCATATTTCGGTATATTATACCAAAAATAGCGGGAGAATGGGCAGATGGCAGCCGCTGCAGTCGGGATGGGCCTGGCATCGAGAAGTCGTTCGCGTCCACGAGCGACATGGCGTTCCGCGAGGGTCTCGCCCCCGAGCCTGTCATATTGCGGACAGCGCATCGTCAGGCGGCTCTCAGGGATTTCCTGGCGGACACAGGCGCAGCCGGGGCCTCCTTCACCTTGCGGACTATCTCGTCGAGGACGTCTGGATGCCCCTTGAGATACTCGATCGCGGCAAGGCTCCCCTGCGCGATCTGCTTCGACCCGTAGCTCAGCCAGCTCCCGCGCTTCTCCATCACGCCGCGGGCGAGCGCCGCGTCGACGACGGACCCCTCGCGCGAGATTCCGCACGAGTAGAGGATGTCGAACTCCGCTTCGGTGAACGGCGGCGCGACCTTGTTCTTGACGACCTTTACGCGCGTCCTGTTGCCGACCACCTCGCCCGACGAGTTCTTTATCGCGCCGATCCGCTGGACGTTTAGCCGGCACGTTGCGTAGAACTTGAGCGCCTTTCCGCCGGGGGTCGTCTCTGGATTCCCGAACATGACGCCTATCTTCTCGCGCACCTGGTTCGTGAAGATGCAGAGCGTCTTCGTGCGTGCGATCGCCGCCGTGAGCTTGCGCATCGCCTGCGACATGAGGCGCGCCTGCAGCCCCACGTGGCTGTCGCCCATCGCGCCGTCGATTTCCGCCTGCGGCGTCAGCGCAGCGACGGAGTCGACGACGACGATGTCCACCGCGCCGGACTTGACGAGCTCCTCGCAGATCGCGAGCGCCTCCTCGCCGCTCGAGGGCTGCGAGACGACGAGCGAGTCGAGGTCAACCCCGATCTTCCTCGCGTATCCCGGATCGAGCGCATGCTCGGCGTCTATGAACGCCGCGGTCCCGCCGGCCTTCTGCGCGCTCGCGACCGCATGGAGCGCGAGCGTCGTCTTGCCGGACGATTCGTGCCCGTAGAGTTCGACGATGCGTCCCTTGGGGAGTCCTCCGACGCCGAGCGCGAGGTCCAGCGCCAGCGCGCCCGTCGGGATGACCTCGACGTCGCCGCGCGCCTCGTCTCCGAGGCGCATGATCGACATCTCGCCGAACTCCTTCCTTATGGCGCCCAGCGCCTCCTCGAGCGCCGAGCCGACCTTCTTGAGTATGAATGATCCTGACATGCTGATCTCCTTTCGTTTTTTTTCAGTTTTCCCAGTCTACGAACTGTTCGCGGCTCTTGAAGAGCCTGACGTGCTCCACGTGGTCCACCTCGGCGGGGCGTCCGGATTCCGGAGTCCCGTACACCTCGATGACGTCGAAGCGGTAGGCGCCCTGCCAGTGGTGCCGGAGGAGCCACGCGCGGCATCCGCGCCCGACGAGCATCCGCTTCCGCCTGTCGAGGCTCCTCAGACGCCGCTGCCTGGCGCTCCTCGCCTTGTGCTGCTTCACCTCCACGAAGACGAGAAGGTCGCGCCGCGGATCGTAGGCGATCACGTCGAGTTCGATGCGCCTGTCGTCCTTGCATGGATGTACGTTCCGCTCGACGATCTCGAACCCCTCCACGCGGAGCTCCGCGACGGCGACCTCCTCGCCCCACCTGCCGTGGGAGACGCCGACGTTCTCCTCCTCGTCAGGCGACCGCGGCATTGCGCATCTCCTTCACGTCGCTGCGGTACGACGAAGTGTCGTGCTCGATCACTTCGGGAATCCCGAAGCAGACGACGCCGAGCGAACCCTCGATCGCCGCGGAGAGGCCGAGCGCCTCGTTGGGCAGGATGAAGATGTGCGCATGCGATTCCTCGCCTCCGTTCGGGCCCGTCCTGTGCACCTCGAAGGAATAGCCGCAGCAAGGCTCGACGAAGTGCTTGAGCCCGATGACCGTCATCCCGCGCGGAGACCTGTGGCAGAGCCCCTTGCCGTCCCCGATCGACTCGCACTCGCCTCGGAACACCTGCAGCATCTTCGTGAGGTCGTTGAAGTCAAGCTTCACGCAGATGCGGTTGTCCCAGTCGAAGCGCGCGTAGGTCGGGTTCGGACCCCGCCTGTCTCCGATCGTGAGCTGGTTCGCGAACGTGGCCCATATCGAGCCGTCCGTCGTGTCGTGCGCGGGATGGAGCTCGAGCTTCAGCGCGCATCCCGTCCCCTTTCCGTTCGCCTTGAAGATGGCGAACGACGGCCGGAATCGGCGGGTCTCGGAGTCCGCCTGCGTGGTTCTGGTGGTTTCGTTCATCTTTTCGTTCCTTTCTTTTTGGTTTGTGTTTCGGTTGAATCTCACGTCCAGATTTCGCCGGTTCCGGACTCCTTGTCCAGTTCGCGGCACGTCGCCGCCTCGAGGACGCACTCGTCGTCGACGTCCTCCTTCCCGGCAAGGTCCGCGATCGTCCGCGAAACCCGCAGCACGCGGTCGTACGCGCGGGCGGACATGTTGAGCCTTTCGAGGCATTCGCGCATCCTCTGCGCCGCGACGGACGAGAGCCTGCACACGTCCCTGAGGTCGCGGCTCGGGACGTCCGCGTTGACGACTACGCCATGCACCCCCGCGTATCGCCTCCGCTGGATCTCGCGCGCGGCGACGACCCGCGCGCGAATCGCCGCGCTCGGCTCGCCGTTGGCGAGTCCGTCGAGATCCTTCGGGGGAACGGCGCGGACCGCGACCTGGATGTCTATGCGGTCGAGGAGCGGACCAGATATGCGGTGCTGGTACTTTTTCACCTGAGCCGGATTGCAGCTGCACTCGTGCGACGGATCCATGGAGTATCCGCAGGGACACGGATTCATCGCCGCTATGAGCATGAAGCGCGAAGGGAAGTCGCACGCGGCGGCCGCGCGCGAAACGCCGACATGTCCGTCCTCGAGAGGCTGGCGGAGGACCTCGAGGGCGGCGCGCGGGAACTCCGCGAACTCGTCGAGGAAGAGAACCCCGCGATGCGCGAGCGAGACCTCGCCGGGGACGGGATGCGTCCCGCCGCCGAGGAGCCCTATGGAGCTGACCGTGTGGTGCGGCGCACGGAAGGGACGCGTCGTCACGAACATTCCTCCGCCTTTCTCGCGTCCGGCGACGGAGTGTATGCGCGAAACTTCGAGCGCCTCCTCGACGGACATCGGCGGAAGAATGGACGGGACCCGCCTCGCGAGCATCGTCTTGCCCGAGCCTGGAGAGCCGATCATAAGTACATTGTGGCCGCCGGACACCGCTATCTCGAGCGCGCGCTTCGCCGTCTGCTGACCCTTCACGTCCGCGAAGTCGTCTCCCGAGTCGCGATCCTTCGCGACGAGGTCCGCAAGATCGGTGAATCTCGGCTCGATGAACGTCTCTCCCGAAAGATACTGCGCCGCCTCGCGAAGAGTCTTCACCGGGACCACGTCGATTCCCTCCACGACGCTCGCCTCGTCGACGTTCTCCTCGGGGACGATTATCGCGCGCTTCCCGATGCGCTTCATCTCCATCACGATCGGCAGGATTCCGCGAACGCGGCGGACACGCCCCGAAAGGGAAAGTTCGCCGACAAGCGCGTAGTCATCGAGGGATTCCGTGCGGAGGCGCTGCGTCGCCTTGAGGAGGCAGACCGCGATCGGAAGGTCGTAGATCGGACCCTCCTTTCGCACGTCCGCCGGAGCGAGGTTCACGGTGACGGAATATTCGTCCTTGGAACGATAGCCGGAATTCTTGAGCGCGGTCGAGACGCGGTCCTTCGCTTCCTTGACCGCAGTGTCAGGAAGACCGACTATCGCAAAAGAACTGGTGGACTTCGCGGCATACACCTCTATCTCGATCGTCGAGGCCTCGACGCCGTTTATCGAACCAGAATAGCATCTTGCAAGCATTCAACACCTCTTTCCGCCCGGTTCCGCCGGACGAGAGGTATTATGCCAGAAAAGAAAAGATTTAGTCTTAAGATTTTCTTAAGATTCAATTAAGATTCGCTTAAGATTTACTTAAGATTCCCTTAAGACGCGTAAAAACGCCCTAACCGAGCACTGCGGAGGCGAATTCCGCAAGGTCGCGGCCGATCGCCGCGGCATGGTCGTCGAGCATCGTAGGCTGTCCGTTCACTATCGCGACCTTTCCGCCGCGGCGAAGCGCAAGCTCGGGGAGCCCGGCCGCAGGATAGACCGTGAGCGAGGTGCCCAGGACGAGCATGAGGTCGGCCTCCAGTGCCGCCTCGCGCGCGGACATGAACGCCGCCTCGGGGAGCGCCTCGCCGAAAAAGGTGATGTCGGGCTTGAAGACTCCGCCGCATCCGCAGCGCGGAACGAACGTCTCGCCGGCGCGGCCCGCGGCCTCGAGCGACTTCTCTCCGGCCTCGATCATCGCGCAGATTTCGGCGAACGTCCTCGCGGCTCCGCAACGGCGGCAATGGTGGACTGCCGGCGTCCCGTGGATCTCCCACACATTCGAGGATCCGGCCTTCTGGTGGAGCATGTCGATGTTCTGCGTGATGACGCCGATGAGCCTGCCGTCGTCCTCGAGCTTCTTGAGCGCGCGGTGCACGGGACCCGGCTTGACGTCCTTGAGTCCGTACACCAGCTCGCGGCATCCGCGGTAGTAGATCGACGGATCGCGTTCGAACCAGTCGATGTCGAAGATGCGCTCGGCGTCCTTCTGCCTGTAGAGCCCCTGCGGACCGCGAAAGTCCGGGACTCCGCACAGCGTCGACACGCCGGCGCCGGTGAAGGCGACGATCCTGTCCGCCTTCCCTATGAGATCGAGCATCCTGTTCACAGCGGCTTGTAGGAATCCTTCAGCGTCACGGTGCGGTTGAAGACGAGCCTGGACGAATCAGCCGCCGCCGGTTCGCCGTCGGGAAGGTTGTTCGGCTCGTCGACGACGAAGTAGCCGGTCCTCTCGAACTGAAAGTGCTCGCCCGGCTTCGCCCTGGCGAGCGCCGGCTCGACGTACGCCTCGACGACCTTGAGCGAGTCGGGATTCAGGTACTTGAGGAAGTTGTCGGCGCCGTCCTTCATCGGATCCTTCTCCGTGAAGAGCCTGTCGTAGAGCCTCACCTCGGCCTTCGCGCCGGTCGCGCAGTCTACCCAGTGGATCGTCCCCTTCACCTTCCTGCCGTCGGCCGCGTTGCCGCCCCAGGAGCTCTCGTCCCATGTCCCGTGGATCTCCGCGACGACGCCGTCCGCGTCCCTCACGAAGCTCTCGCACCTGAAGATGCAGGCTCCGCGGAGGCGGACCTCCTGTCCCGGCGCCATGCGGAAGAACTTCTTCTCAGGGACCTCGCGGAAGTCCGCGCGGTCGATCCAGATCTCGCGCGAGAAGCCCACCCTGCGCGTTCCCGCCGTCTCGTCGAGCGGATTGTTCTGGAGTTCCACCTCGCGCGTTCCCTCGAAGTTGTCGATGACGACCTTCACCGGATCGAGGACCGCCATGCGGCGCGTCGCCGTCCTGTTGAGATCCTCGCGGACGCACCACTCGAGGAGGGCCGGATCGGACTCGCTCTCCACCTTGGAGACGCCGACCCTGTCGCAGAACTCGCGGATTGCGGCCGGCGTATAGCCGCGGCGGCGCATTCCGCAGACGGTCGGCATCCTCGGATCGTCCCATCCCGCGACATGTCCGTCCTTCACCATCTGCAGGAGCAGCCGCTTCGACATCACGGTGTAGGTGATGTTGAGGCGAGCGAACTCGCGCTGCTGCGTGCGGATCCTGACTCCGTTTCGGACTGGGAGCATCCCCATCTCGTCGAGCCTGTCGACGACCCAGTCGTACAGCGGACGGTGCACCTCGAACTCGAGCGTGCACATCGAGTGAGTGACGCCCTCGAGAGCGTCCTCGATCGGATGCGCGAAGTCGTACATCGGATATATGCACCACTTGTCGCCGAGGTGGTAGTGGGCGACGTGGCGGATCCTGTAGATGACCGGATCGCGGAAGTGGATGTTGGGCGAGGCCATGTCGATCTTCGCGCGAAGGCACCACTCGCCGTCCGCGTACTTCCCGTCCCGCATCTCGCGGAAGATCCGGAGGTTGCGCTCGGGAGTCGTGTCGCGCGAGGGACTGGGCGTGCCGGGCTTCTCTGGGACTCCGCGGTAGACCTTCCACTCGTCCTGCGTGAGGTTGCAGCAGTATGCCTGGCCGGCCTTGACGAGATTCTCCGCAATCTCGTACATCCTGTCGAACATGTTCGACGCGTTGTAGAAGCCGGGCTCGCCGGAGTCGCCTTCGCCGGACCACTGGAAGCCGAGCCAGTTGATGTCCTTCTTGATGTTCTCGGCGTATTCGTCGGACTCCTTCGCCGGGTTCGTGTCGTCGAGACGGAGGTGGCACTCGCCGCCGAAGAGCGCGGCCATTCCGAAGTCCACGCACACCGCCTTCGCGTGTCCGATGTGGATGTAGCCGTTGGGTTCCGGCGGAAACCGCGTCACGACCTTGCCGCCGGTCCTGCCGTCGGCGACGTCCTTTTCGATCCACTGCCTGAGAAAGTGCCTTGAGGTGTCTGATTCGCTCATATGTTCCTATATTCTACCATTTTTATCCCGTCCGCGGACGGGATGAACCGCGTAAATTCCCAAGGGACGGGGGAACGGGATTCAAGATTTCGCTCCGTCACGCCCTTCGGCCCGCCGTCCGGGAGGATCGGCAGGTCTGACGTTTCGTCCGGGGTGCGCGCGGAAAGGTCGTCGTCGTCCGCGGAAAGCGAGAACGAGAGCTCGACGACTCCGTTCTCGTCCGGCTCGCCGTAGACTACCAGGCGGGACGAATCGACAAGGACGCCGAACGGCGCGCCGAGCGTGCGGACGGTCAGGTCGCCGATGCAGACGCCGCGAACCTCCTCCATCGTGAACTCCCCTCCCAGGTTCTCGTGCGTCCAACGCCCGAGAAACGAGCCTTCGCGCTCGGTCCGCTTCGTCGCCGCGGGTCCAAGTCCGAACCAAGTCACATCCCTGCCGCCGAACTCATCCGGCGGGAAACCCAGCAGGAGTCCCAGACGAGTCCCCCTGGGGACCGATGGCGCCCTCAGACGGGAACGGCAGGTCACCTCGCCGGATCGGTAAACGGTCAGCCGCGCCGCGCATTCGACACCCAGACAGGTGCCTGCCGAGACAAAGGTCAGCGCTCCGCCGCGCGACTCCACGGACGAGAGCGGCCTTGACTCCGTCGTCGGATTCTCCGCAGGCTCCTCGCTGCAGGGCGTGATGGATGTCACGAGAGTCGTGTCGAAGATGCCGCGCTTCTCGAACCGCCCTGTGCATATCCCGTCCTCGCCGTATGTGAAGCGGGTCTTGCGCGTCGTGAAGACGCGGACTGCTCCGGACCTGAAGCCGACGGACGGCTTGAGAAATCCAGGAACGAGGTATTCCGACAACCATCCCTCGGGCCGATTGAACGAATTGAGTTCGCGCGAGGCGACCAGGTCTATCTGATCGGTCGCCACGGTCTCGCCGTCCTTCCTGAAAGTGAAGCGGACGCTCACGGTTCCGTCCCTGTAGCGCGCAGCGATGGCCTCCGGCGGCATGTCGAACGACGCCTCGCGCCCCGGACCGAGTCCGAAGAGGTCGACCCGGCCGTCGTCGACTTCCTCGCCATCGACGAGAAGATGCCAGCGGCAGTCCACCGCATTCGCGTCGACGAAGGCGTTCCTGTTGGCGACGACGAAGCGCTGGTTGTAGTTGGTGCCCTTCACCGACCAGTCCTGGAATGCGTGACGCGCGGCCTCGGGAGTGCTGCGGGGCTTTTCCACGCTGAACCTGGCGATGTCCTCGGCGGTCAGGCGGTAGAGCCCTTCCCTCCACGCATCCTCGGCCGGGCATTCGCCGCTCCCGACGGCGTTGCCGTTGAGCGACTTCGGCCCGAGCTTGACGCGGACCGGACGTCCGTTGACACGGAACTTTCCGTCAACCACGAGCATCTCGGCGAATCCGAAGACCTTCTCCACGCGATTGGACTCGTTCTTCGCGACAAGCGTATAGCACGCGGGCGTCTCGTCCGACCACAGCCGCGGGTCAGGGACGGGGAACTCACGCGATGCAAAGGGGCCGGCCACGGTCTCCCCCTCGGAATCCCTCACTTCGTATTCGAACTCCTCGGCAGCCGAGACGGCGACCTGCCAGGGTCCGTCGTAGCGCCCTTCCACCACAGGTCTCGTCGAAATCCCGACGTCTGCGGCGCAGCTGACCGCAAATAGCGACGCAAGAATGGCCGATGCCGCTCTCATTTCGCCTCCCCCCTCCTGGCCGGCCCTTCGTGATACATGCGAACGGACTGCTTCAGGATGGTGTTCAGAAACGGACTCTGCCTCTCGTCTCCGCATGCGAGTCCGCAGTGGGCGAAATAGACTGCTGTCGCGAACGGATTCGTCCAGTCGGTCACGCCGTAGCGCTTCTCGACCGCGGTCATCACGGACCGATCCATGCCGATTTCGCCCCACGCATCGCGCGCGGCGACGTCCTCGACGATCTTCTTCCATTCGCCGCGGTAGATGTGCGCGGCCGTGTCGTTGTCGTCTACGCCTATCTTGAGCTCGTACATGAACGCGAGTTCGCGGTAGAGGGCGGCATCGGCCGGATTCCACCTCAGACCCTCGTCGCGAAGGAGTCTTATCGCCTCGCGGACCCACGGCCAGCGGTCCTCCTCGCGGGGCATCCTCACCGAAACATTGTATGCGAGGTTCCAGGCGGAATACGCCCAGACCTCCGAATCGTGCGGCTCGAGCCAGGTGAGGATCGACGCGAGCTGCACGAGTTCGCCGAAGCGTCCTTCTTCCTGGAGACGGTCCAGGCGATACCAGACGACCTCGGCAGCGAGAGACCTGAAGCCCCCCAGAGCGGCGAGGACCCCCTCGTCCATGGACGAGCGGGTCCCCGCGCGAGAATGAGCCAGGACGACCTGTCCCGCCGCGCCGACGGCGAAAAGAAGCGCGGCGACAGCGGGAAGGATCGTCTTTCTCATTTCACCTTCTTGTAGCCGTAGACCGCCTTGTCGCCGAGCTCTTCCTCGATGCGGAGGAGCTGGTTGTACTTGCAGATGCGGTCGGTGCGGCTCATCGAACCAGTCTTGATCTGTCCGGAGTTCGTGGCGACCGCGATGTCGGCGATCGTCGCGTCCTCGGTCTCACCGGAGCGGTGGGAGGTGACGGACGTGTAGCCGGCGCGGTGGGCCATCTCGATGGCGTCGAGCGTCTCGGAGAGCGAGCCGATCTGGTTGACCTTGATGAGGATCGAGTTGGCGGCGCCGAGCTTGATGCCCTTCTCGAGGTACTTGACGTTGGTGACGAAGAGGTCGTCGCCGACGAGCTGGCACTTGTCGCCGATCGCCTTGGTGAGCTTGACCCAGCCGTCCCAGTCGCCTTCGGCCATGCCGTCCTCGATGGAGTCGATCGGATACTTCTTCACGAGGCCCTCGAGGTACTTGACCTGCTCGTCGGGCGTGAGCTTCTTGCCGTCCTTCTCCTTCCAGGTGTAGTCGTACTTTCCGTTCTTGAAGAACTCGGAGGAGGCGCAGTCCATCGCGATCGTGATGTCCTTGCCGGGCTTGTAGCCGGCCTTCTTGATCGCCGCGATGATGCAGTCGAGGGCGTCCTCGATCGAGTCGAGCGCGGGAGCGAAGCCGCCCTCGTCGCCGACGGCCGTGGAGAGTCCGCGGGCCTTGAGGACCTTCTTGAGGTTGTGGAACGTCTCGGCGCCCATGCGGAGTCCTTCCTTGAGGGACTTCGCGCCGACCGGACGGATCATGAACTCCTGGAACGCGATCGGGGCGTCGGAGTGGGCGCCGCCGTTGATGATGTTCATCATCGGGACCGGGAGGGTGTAGGTGTTCGTACCGCCGATGTAGCGGTAGAGAGGCATGCCGAGAGCGTTGGCCGCGGCCTTCGCGACCGCGAGGGAGACGCCGAGGATGGCGTTCGCGCCGAGCTTGGACTTCGTCGGGGTGCCGTCGAGCTTGATCATGAGACTGTCGATGCCGCGCTGGTCGCACGGGCACTTGCCGACAAGCTTGGGGGCGATGATCTTGTTGACGTTGGCGACAGCCTTGGTGACGCCCTTGCCGAGATAGCGCTTGGCATCGCCGTCGCGGAGTTCGAGGGCCTCGTTGACGCCGGTGGACGCGCCCGAGGGGACCGCCGCGCGGCCGAGCACGCCGTTGTCGAGGATTACGTCGACTTCAACCGTGGGATTGCCGCGGGAGTCGATGATTTCACGAGCCTTTACTGCCTGAATCTTCATCTTTTTTTGTTTCCTTTTTGTTTGTAAGCTCTTGCCAATACCGGCAAATTGACAATAGTTTATCATTCCGCGGCCGGACAGTCAAGGCGCGCGCACGCGTACGGGCGCATGAAAAGCGCGCAGATCAGAGCATCGGCATCAGGAATCCGCCGACTACGCTTCTGGCGATGAACGCGACGAACCTGCCTTCTCCCACGGTCTCGTACCAGTCCGAGAGCGGAACCCTCGACGGCGTTTCGTTCGCAAAGCGATAGATGCCGGAGACAAGGGCGTCGAAGTCCGCGCGATCCTCCGCCATCGCCGCGCACCACATGATCCAGTCGGACTTCGTGTATGTCCTGCGGCTGTCCAGCGGAACCCCGAAGTCGTTCGCGAATTTCCGATAGGCGGCCGTCTCGCCGCGCGCGACCTCTGCGGGGAAGAGGTTGAAGCCGAGCACACGATCCCACACAAGGTTGTACTTGAGGCTCCAGGTGTCCGCCTGGTCGAACGCGAGCCGCGTCGCTCCGTCACGACCGCCCTTCGCCGCATCCATCCAGCTCTTCGCCATCCGCTCCGCATCCCTGCGCCACCTCTCGGACTCCCCCGAACCGCCGCCCTGCGCCTTTTCGCGCATCTCGGCGAGCATTGCGTACGAACGAATGGCCAGAATCGACTTCAGCGACAGGTTCGCGTTGTGCGCAAGGTGTCCCGCGAAGTCGTCCGTGCAGAGCTGGTCGCCCGGGTCGAATCCGAAACGCGAGAGGTACTCCGCCCACTTGACGACGGTCGGCCAGTACCGGCCTGCGAAATCCGCATTGCCCTCCCGCTGCGCCAGCGCCGCGAGCGAGATGAGCATGTTGCCGCATTCCTCGACCGGCATCCGGTCCGCATCGCCATATGGCCTGCCGTGACTGTCGTTCCCCATCCCGTAGACCTGCCCCGTCGCGAGCGGATACTGTCCTATGTCGTGCGGCGCATAGTCGTACGGCCACCTGCCCGAGGACGCGTATTCAAGAATCGGACGCAGAGTCGCGCGCACGAGCTCCTTCGAGGAATAGAGCAATAGCGGCATCTGCGGATAGAACACGTCGACCGTCCCTATGCAGCCGTTGGACCCGTTCTCCTTCGAGAAATAGAAGAGCTCTCCCTTCGGACCGACCACGAGCTTGCATGCGGCGAAGCTCTGCCTCCACGCCAGCGAGCAGAGCCGCGCATACTTCTCCCCTCCACGCCTGCGGAACGCCGACATCAGCTCCGCGTCCTTCCTGTCTGCGCGTTCGCGCACGGCGGCATAGTCGCGGACGGAATCCGCCAGCATCGACTCGAAGGTCCTGCCGTTGCGGCGCCAGTACGCGTCGAGGTCCTTGTCGAACCAGCGGATCGACTTCACGTCGTCGTAGGCGAGGACGAAGTGGTCGCCGCAGTCCACAGTCCACGCATACCCCCAGTCGCACCGCACCGTGTCGCCGGAGGCGGAAAGCGGACGCTGCTCGGTCCGCCCAAGCCACACCCCGGGATGGTGCCTGGACACCACGAATGAATTCGTCGTCACCTGCGCATTTTCATCTTCGCGGCAGATGTTCGGGCCAAACCACACGCGCAGGCTCCATGCATTAGCGCCGGTCACCTTCGCCGTCACATAGGTCACTGGACGCGAGAACGTCTCGAGGTCCGACGGATCCTTCGCCGTCAGGAACTCGAGCGTCGCGGCAAGTCCGTCGTCTCCCTCGTAGCTCACGACGGTCGTGAGCGGACGGACCTCGCACGACACCTGACGGAGCGCCTTCG
>JAFONM010000023.1 GCA_017418445.1 Kiritimatiellia bacterium | reverse complement strand
CACCTCCTCCACACCGTGTACCACGAGAACCTCCGCGGTTGACGCGGGGTCGTACGTCCACGGACGAAAGGGGACGCGCCGCCACCGGCGCGTCCTTCTTCTTTGTCCGTGAACATTCCGCCGGGATTTGGTATAATGTCCGAAACAGCCAGAAAGGATTTCAACAGATGATTTCGAATCTCAAGAGGGTCGTCGCGTCCGTTTCGATCGCAGCGCTGGCGCTTGCCGGTACGCTGGCGGCCGTCGCGCAGCCGGACGCCGCAAGGCGCGCCGAGGCCGAGAAGAGCGCGAGGGAGCTTGTCATGAAGATGACGCCGGCCGAGCGCCTGAGCCAGCTCTGGATGTGCTCTTGCGCAATTCCGCGTCTCGGCATCCGCCACCGCGAGTGGTGGAACGAGGCTCTGCACGGCGTGGCCCGCTGCGGACTCGCCACCGTGTTCCCGCAGTCCATCGGCGCCGGCGCGACGTTCGATTCGGAACTCGAATTCCGCATGGCCCAGATCATCGCCGAGGAAGGGCGCGCGAAGCACAACCTCTTCGCGCCGCAGAACAGGAAGGACCGCTACCTCAACCTCACCTACTGGAGTCCGAACGTCAACCTGGTGCGCGATCCGCGCTGGGGCCGCGGACAGGAGACGTTCGGCGAGGATCCGTACCTCACCTCGCGCATGGGCGTCGCGTTCGTGAAGGGACTCCAGGGCGACGACCCGAAGTACCTCAAGGCCGCGGGCTGCGCCAAGCACTTCGCCGTCCATTCCGGACCCGAAAGCCTCCGCCACAGGTTCAGCGCCGTCGTCTCGAAGCGCGACATGGCCGAGTACTACCTCCCCGCCTTCAGGGCGCTCGCGGTCGAGGCGGACGTCGAGGCGTTCATGGGCGCGTACAGCGCGATCAACGGAGTCCCGTGCTGCGCGAACAAGTGGCTCCTCACGGACATCCTCCGCGGCGAGTGGGGCTTCAAGGGGCATGTCGTCAGCGACGTCGGCGCGGTGCAGGACGTGTTCTCGGGACACAGGTTTGCGAAGTCCTACGTGGAGGCTTCCGCCATGTGCACCAGGGCCGGACTCGACCTCTACAGCGAATGGACCTTCAAGGGCGCCGACGGAGTCCTTGACCTCCTCGACGAGAGCGAAGTGGTCGAGGCGCTCGTGAGGCTCTATACCACGCGCGTCCTCCTCGGCGAATTCGACCCGACTCCATGGGACGGCTACGGCGCGGAGCGCATAGCGACGCCCGAGCACCGTGCGGTGTCCCTGGAGATGGCCGAGAAGTCGCTCGTCCTCATAAAGAACAACGGCGCGCTTCCGTTCGATCCGAACGAGGGCCCGATAGCCGTGTCGGGTCCGCTCTCCGCGAGCGAGCTCCCGATGCGCGGCAACTACAACGGACAGGCCGCGGCGCCGGTTTCGGTCATAGCCGCGGTAACGTCCGAGGCCGGCCCCGCAGTTCAGGTGACGGACGAGTGGGGCGACGGCGACACGGTCATCTACTGCGTAGGCATTACGGCTGACGAGGAGGGCGAGGAAGGCTGCGGAATGGACAACCAGTCAGGGGACCGCACGTGCTACGGAATCTCAGACGTGCAGCTCGCGGGACTCCGCAAGTGCCGCACGTCGGGACGCATCAAGCGCCTCGTCGCGATCGTCTTCGGCGGCAGCCCCATCGACCTCCGGCCGATCGTGGAAGTCGCTGACGCGGTCATCGTCGCCTGGTATCCCGGCGAGGCCGGCGGCAAGGCCATCGCCCGCACGCTCTTCGGCAGGTCCAATCCGTCGGGACGGCTCCCGGTCACGTTCCCGAAGTCCTACGACGACCTCCCGGACTTCACGGACTACTCGCTCGCGGGCCGCACGTATCGCTATGCGACGAAGGAGCCGGCGTATCCGTTCGGCTACGGACTCTCCTACACGACGTTCGCCTACTCCGATCTCAAGGTCGTGGCGTTCCCCGACGGGAGGTATCGCGTCTATGCGAAGGTGACGAACACCGGCAAGGTCGCCGGCGAGGAGGTCGCCCAGCTCTACCTTCGCGCACCCGCCTCGGCGTCGGACCGTCGCAAGCATCATCTCGAGGGCTTCGCTCGCATAGCGCTCAAGCCAGGCGAATCCGGCGAAGTCACGTTCGACCTCAACCGCGAGCAGTTCCAGGTCTACAGGGACGACGGCTCGACGTTCGTTCCGGATGGCGAGACGAAGGTCTTCGTCGGCGGCGGACAGCCGGGCTTCGCCGACGTGCTGACGGGAACTGTATCTCTTTAATGGACTGTCAGTGGGAATAATGCTAAAATATACCTCAATGGCACCCCGAAGGCACAAATTTCTTGGTATCGACATCGGTTCGACGACCTACAAGGCCGTTCTGATGGACGATAAGGGCGAGGTTCTCAATACAACCTACCAGCGCACCCAGCCGGTCGAGGCGGGACGTCTCGCATGCACCGGAAGATGCACCGGATGCGGACGCTGCAACCTGGGCGCAGTCAGGAAGACGACCGAGGATTTTCTCAGGGACAGCGGCGTCGTCCGGGAGGACATAGCCGTGACTGCGGTAACCGGCAGTCAGATCGTGGAGGACACGAAGCGGTTCCTCGACTACGATCTCCAGGTGAGCGAGGTGTCCGCGCACGTCGCTGGCGCCAAGCATTTCCATCCCGACGCCGATGCCATAATAGACTGCGGCGGACAGGACTCGAAGTGCATGGTCTTCGACAAGGCGATGAAGATGTGGACCTCGATGATGTCCGGCGTCTGCGCCGCCGGGACCGGCAGCTACCTCGACAGCGTGGCCGCCAAGCTCGGCGTTCTCGTCGAGGAGATCGCGAGCAAGGTGAACTACAAGGCGACCACCGAGTTCAGTTCGGTCTGCGCCGTCCTCTCCGCGACTTCGATCAACAAGTTCAAGAACCGCATCCCGCTCGGCGACCTGCTCGCCGGCGCGTGCAAGGCGCAGGCCCGCACGATCCTGAACAGCGTCGGACAGCTTCTCCTGCGCTGCCCCGGGCGCAGGATACTCTTCCAGGGCGGGGTCGCGTCCAACGCGGCCGTGGCGCACTACCTCAAGGAACTCACCGGAAGCGAAATCATCATCCCCAGGTACCACCAGGTGATGGGTGCGATCGGCGCCGCGGTCCTCGCGCTTCAGTTCGCCGAGCTGGGCGGACGCCTCGAGACGGAGAAGGTCGCCTACGAGCCTACCCGCCAGAAGTCCGTCATGATGCGCATCCATGCGACGAAGCGCGACTTCTTCTCCCGCGACACCTCGAAGCCGCTCGTGTGGCGCAACCTGTTCTTCCCGATGGAGATACTGAACGCATTCGGCTGCCGCACCCTTACGCTCGAGACGGCCGCGGCGCTGGTCGGACGCCGCACCAAGCAGGTCAAGGCCGCGCTCGACGTGGCCGCACAGAAGGGCTTCGACCAGCAGACGTGCTCCTTCCTGCGCGTCCTCGAGGGGGCCGATCTCGAGAAGCCGGACTTCATCGTCTCGACGAGCGAGCCGTGCCAGCAGGGCGAACGCATCTTCGCGGACCTCGCCACGGACTACGGAGTCTCGGACCGGTTCTATTCGCTGCAGACGCCCATCAGCATCGGATTCGGCCACTCCGTCGACACCATCGCCGCCGGACTCGAGGAGTCCATTGTCCGCATGGAGAAGGTCTTCGGCAGGAAGCTCGACCGCGGACGTCTCGAGGAGGCCTGCGTACTCTCGAACGAGGCCGCCGACTGGGCCCGGAAGTCCAACGAACTCCGCTGGACCTCTCCGCCTCTCGTTCGCGGATCGCAGGCGGTCTACAACGCGGTCCTCTTCTCCCAGCTCTGGGGCACCAGGGACCTCGTCGACATCCAGAAGCAGTACTACGAGGAGCTTCTCGCGAAGAAGGAGTGGGCCGAGAAGCGCTTCTCCATCGACGACACGCATCGTCTCTGCTGGATGCATCTGCCGCCTTTCTACGCCTCGAAGCACCTCGACTACATCGAGGACACGCTCAACGCGCCGATCGTGTTCGAGGAGACGAACTTCATCGGATGGGGTTCCCTCGACCCGAAGAATCCGATACGGTCCCTCGCCGAGAAGATGCTCACCTCGGGATTCCTCGACCCGGCGCTGCGCGCGAAGTACGCCGCGGAGGTCGCGAAGAAGGCGAAGCTCTCCGGGATGATCCTCTACGTGCACGGATTCGGGCGATGCAATCTTGCGGACAGGCCGTTCACGAAGCGCCTGCGCGCCAGGATGGAGGAGACGGGCGTCCCGCTCCTCATACTCGAGGGCGACTGCATGGACGCGTCGATAGACCCGTGCTCCACGGTCACGAAGATACAGGCCTTCGTCGAGGCGCTCAACCTGAAGCGCTACGGCAACGTCTTCGGCAGGGTCGTCTCCGCCTGATCCAGGCGCCCGCTTCCCGCACCCGGCACCGTATTTTTGATATAATATCAGAGATATGAGAACACTGACAGGAATCCAGCCCTCGGGCAAGCTTCACTGGGGCAACTACTTCGGCGCGATGCGATCCATGTTCGACCGCCAGAACACCGACGACCTCTTCATGTTCATCGCCAACTTCCACGCGATGACGACTGTCCGCGACGGCACGACACTCAGGGACGCGACGCGCGACGTCGCGCTCGACTACCTTGCGTGCGGACTCGACCCGGCGAAGTCCCTCATCTACCGCCAGAGCGACGTTCCCGAGGTGCAGGAACTCGCGTGGTATCTCTCGTGCCTTACCCCCATGGGACTCCTCGAGCGCTGCCACAGCTACAAGGACAAGCTCGCGCGCGGACTCGACGCGACGCACGGACTCTTCGCGTACCCCGTCCTCATGGCGGCGGACATCCTCATCATGCAGGCGGACCTCGTTCCCGTGGGCAGGGACCAGAAGCAGCACCTCGAGGTGACGCGCGACCTGGCGCAGAAGTTCAACAACGCCTACGGCGAGGTCTTCAGGCTTCCCGACGCCTACATCCCGGAGCGCGTCGCGACGATTCCAGGTCTCGACGGACAGAAGATGTCCAAGAGCTACCACAATACGATCGAGCTCTTCGAGGACGTGAAGTCCATCAAGAAGAAGGTGATGTCGATCGTCACCGACTCGAAGGGTCTGGAGGAGCCGAAGGAGCCCGAGGGCAATTCGATCTACGAACTCTACAAGCTCTTCGCGACGCCCGAGGAGGCCGCCGAGATGGCGGACAGCTTCAGGAAGGGCGGCTACGGCTACGGACACGCGAAGAAGGCGCTTCTCGAGGCCTACCACAGGCTCTTCGATCCGTTCCGCGCGAAGCGCGAGGAGCTCGCGAAGGATCCGGCGACGCTCGAGGATATCCTCCGCGAGGGCGGACGCAGGGCGCGCGAGGCCGCGGCGCCGACGATGGAGAAGGTCAGAAAGGCTGTTGGGCTCTAGGCGGGAAGACGTGGCGCAGGAACAGCTATTCGCGGACGACTACAAGGTGACGCTCGACGTGTTCGAGGGTCCGCTCGACCTCCTGCTGTACCTCATACGCCGCGAGGAGCTCGACATATACGACATCCCGATCGAGCACGTCACGTCGGAGTACATGAAGTTCCTCAAGGTGGCGCGCGACATGAACCTCGACATAGCCGGCGAGTTCATAGTGATGGCGGCGACGCTGATGGTCATCAAGTCGAGGATGCTGCTGCCCGTGGACCGCAGGAGCGCGAACGAGGACAGCGACGAGGAGTGGGTGGACCCGCGCCTCGACCTCGTCAGGCAGCTCGTAGAGTACAAGAAGTTCAAGGACGCCGCCGTCCGGCTCGGGACGATGGAACAGATGCGGGCCAACAGCTTCGACTACGGCGGCGGAAGGCCGAAGTTCGAGAAGACCGAGGCTGACGCGAAGAACGCGATAGCGAACCTCGATCTGTACGACCTGCTGACCGCGTTCCAGGAAGTCCTCGCCCGCGCCGCGGAGATCCCCCACGAGGAACTCAAGGGCATCCGCTTCTCGGTTCCGGACAAGATGGACTACGTCCTCGGGCGGACGCGCAGCGAGGGACGCGTCTCGTTCGTCAGCCTGTTCGAGCCAACTGCGCCGAAGGGCGAGATAATCGTCACGTTTCTCGCGCTGCTCGAGCTTCTCCGCCAGCACCGCGTGATCGTGTACCAGAACGCGGCTTTCCACGAGATCACGATTCTTCCTTCGAAGGAGATGCCGGAGGACAAACCGCTTGAAAGGCCTGACGACTATGAGTGATGATGTCAAGATTCCGCTTCCGGGAAGCCTGCAGGAGATTGTCGGATCGCTCCTCTTCGCGAGCGAGACGCCGCTCACCGCCGGGGACCTCAAGGCCGCGGTGCGGGCCGTCGAGCCCGAGGAGGGCGAGAACGCCGAGGTGATGGACGTCTACCGCACCGCGACGTCGCAGGAGATCGACGAGGCGTTGAAGGGACTCTCCAAGGCGCTCGAGGTCGCCGGATGCGGCTTCGGGCTCGTCTGCACCGCCGGAGCCTATCGCATACAGACCGTCCCGAGCTGCGGCAGGTACGTTCGCGCCATGCTCAAGATGGACCGTCCGAGCCGTCTGGGACGCGCCTCGCTCGAGACCCTCGCGATCATCGCCTACCGCCAGCCGATCACGAAGAGCGAGATCGAGGAGATACGCGGAGTGGACGTGACGGCGAACATCAAGACGCTGATGGACCTCCAGATCATCCGGCTTGTCGGCAAGTCGGAGCTCCCCGGGCATCCGTTCCTCTACGGGACGACTCCGCTCTTCCTGGAGCATTTCGGACTCGCCTCGCTGAAGGAGCTCAACGAAATCGATCCCACTCTCCAGCGCTCGAATCCGCGCGCCCAGGCCGCTAAGTACAGGAGGCCAGAGAAGGAGGAGAAGACGGAACTCGAGCAGGCGGTCGCGGACGAGGAGAAGGAGAAGGCCGAGCAGGCTGCCGCCGAGGCCGAGACCGCCAAGGATGCAGAAGAAGACGAGGAGCACGAGGCTCCCGGGGAGTCTCCCGCGCAGGCCGAGGAGGACGACTTCTTCATCGACGACACGCCCGACGAGTTCGACGACGAGGACGATGACGAGGATGACGACGACGAGGATGGCGAGGACGAGGAGGAGGACGATGACGAAGAGAGCTGAGCTTGCGGTTGTCGTTCTCGCCTCCCTTGCGCTGGCAGCCTGCGACAGGACGAGGCGCGAGGAGTACGAGGCGGAGCGGGCCGAGCGCGATTACCAGGCGGCGATCGCCGACTACACGGCCGGCCGCCTTGACGCGGCGATAGAAGGGTTCCGCAAGGCGATTCGCGTCAACCCGGGAAACGCGAGCGCGCGCTTCCAGCTTGCCGTTCTTCTTGAGGAGACGAAGAAGGACTACCTCGGGGCGATCTGCGCGTACAGGGACTTCATCCTGCTCTCGCCGTCCGGCGAGAAGACCGGTTTCGCGAGGGACCGTGCAGCCAATTGCGAAAGGCATCTCGCGCGCGAGCTTGCGTCGAAGCTGAACCTCACCGACAATTCGGAGGTTCTCGAGGAGCTCAACCTCGCTCTCGCGGCGAAGGACAAGGCCGAGTCCGCGAATGCGAAGCTTGTCGCGGAAAACGAAAAGCTCCGAAAGGATCTCGAAGTCGAGAAGAAGGTGAGCGCGCAGCGCAAGGCGCTGATCGACAGGATGGGTGCGTTCGGTGACGACGACGATTCTCCGAAGCGCCCGACCGCCGTCAGGACCGCGGCGGATTCCGAAAACGCCGCGCCGCGCAGCGTGAATGTCGCCGACGTCCAGGACGACGGCAGGGGCGAGCTCAGGCTTAATCCCGAGGCGCTCGCGCTGAACGATTCCGAGGAGGAGGCGGAGAGGAAAGGCTCGCAGCTTCTTCCGGCGCAGACCGAGGACAGCAGGGCGAACGTCAGGCTTTCCGATCTCGGGAAGGTCCGCGAAGAGCAGGATGCGGATCGCATGGCCGCCGTTCGTCCGAAGACGTACACGGTCGAGCCTGGAGACACGCTCTATTCCATCGCGAGAAGGTTCTACGGAAGGAAGTCCGCATGGACGCAGATCCGCGAGGCGAACAAGGCGACGGTGTCGACGGACGGCAAGGTCCGCGCGGGAGTGGAGCTCGTGCTGCCATGAAGACGAGGAGCCGTCTGGCGATATTCCACTACCTCTCCGGGGCCGGCATGAGCGGAATCCGGCTCAGGGCCGGGACTGATCCCGTCGACGCGAAGAGGAACAGGTTCCTCGCGGTCGCGGGTGTCGCGGCTGCGGCGTGGCTCGTCGTCCTGATATGGTTCTGAGACGTTTAAACGAAAGAAGGGAGAAACTATGAAGATACATGTTGCACTGGCGATGACGATGCTTGCGGCCGCCTCCGTCGCGGCTCCGTCGGAAAGCGGACGCGATGCGTTCGTCAAGCAGCAGGCGTACGAGGACGTCCAGCGCGTCGCGGGTCAAGTCGACATTCTCGAACAGAACCAGAACGCAATCGCCGATCGCGTCGCGAAGCTCGAGAAAAACAGCGAGATAGCCGCGCTGAAGGCGGAAATCGCCGCGCTCAAGTCCGAGATCGCGAGCATCAGGAAGGAGATGCAGTCCCAGCGCTCCGCGATCGTGAGCGACCTCTCCTCGCGCATCGACAAGCAGGAGAAGGAGCGGAGGGTCCAGGCGGAGCGCGAAGCCGAGCGCCAGCGCCAGGCCGAGCGCAGCGCGGGTCCGCGCGGAACCTACACGGTCCAGGCCGGCGACACTCTTTCGCTCATAGCCCAGGCGTTCAACACGACGGTGAGCAAGCTCAGGCAGATGAACGGACTCAAGAGCGACATGCTGCGGATCGGACAGAAGCTTACTGTCCCCGCCGACAAGTGAGGTCAGTCGAGACGTCCAACCTAGCGAAGAAGGGAATTTGACAATGAAGATTCTGGTAGTCGGCGGCGGCGGAAGGGAACACGCGATCGCCTGGAGGCTCGCGCAGGACGAGGAGAGGCACGAAATCTTCTGCGCTCCGGGGAACGCCGGGACCGCGGCGGTCGCGAAGAACGTCGCGATAGGCGCGGAGGACGTCGACGGAATCTCGAAGTGGGCGAGGGAGAATTCGCCGGACCTCGTGGTCGTCGGACCCGAGGCGCCGCTCGTGAAGGGTCTCGTCGACGCGCTCCTTTCGCTGGGCATCCCCGCGTTCGGACCCGTCGCCGCCGGAGCCCGCATGGAGGGTTCGAAGCGTTTCGCCAAGGAAGTCATGAAGGCCGCCGGCGTCCCTACCGGAATGGCCGAGACCTTCACCGACGCCGCGAAGGCGAAGGCCGCGCTCCCCGCGTTCGGACTCCCCGTCGTCATAAAGGCCGACGGGCTCGCCGCCGGCAAGGGCGTGATCGTCGCCGAGACGAAGGAGCAGGCCGAGGCCGCGATCGACGACATGCTCGTCGGCGGCAGGTTCGGCGCCGCCGGAGCCGAGGTCCTCGTCGAGGAGTTCCTGCATGGCGAAGAGTGCTCGATCCTCGCGATGGTGGACGGCGAGAACGCCGTCCTCCTGCCGAGCTCGCAGGACCACAAGCGCATCTTCGACGGTGACAAGGGTCCGAACACGGGCGGCATGGGCGCGTATTCGCCCGCTCCCGTCGTCACGACCGACCGGCTCCCGTTCATCAAGGAAAAGATCATACTTCCCGTCGTCCGCGAGCTCAGGAGGCGCGGAGTCGCATATCGCGGGATCCTCTACGCGGGACTCATGGTGAACGACGCGGATTCGAATCCGCACGGTCCGCTCGCGAAGAGCGGCTCGACGGTGAACGTCGTCGAGTTCAACGCACGCTTCGGAGACCCCGAGACGGAGGCGGTCCTGCCGCGTCTCGGCGGCAGCTTCGCTACGGCGCTGCTCCACGCCGCGACCGGCGCGCTGCGCGACGAGGACATCGTCGTCTCGGACGAGGCCGCGGCGACCGTCATCGCTTCTTCCGGCGGATATCCCGGTTCCTACGAGAAGGGCAGGAGCATCTCCGGACTCGAGGGCGACGACCCGAACACGATCGTCTTCCATTGCGGTACAAAGGCGCAGGACGGCGGAATCGTCACCTCCGGCGGACGCGTCCTGAGCGTTACCGGCAGGGGCGCGACACTGCGCGAGGCCGTCGACCGCGCGTACGCGCGACTCGGGAGGATTTCCTTCGACGGGATGTTCTACAGGAAGGACATCGCCCACAGGGCGTTCGAAAGGTGAAGTTCCACTCGCTAGCGAGTTCCAGCGCAGGCAACGCGTATCTCGTGGAGTCCGCGGGCTCGGTCCTGATGATCGACTGCGGGATCGCCGCGAGAAGTGAGATGCTTGCCCGCATGGGCTCCGTTGGAATCTCGCCGGACTCGATAGTCGGAATCGTCTTCACGCACGACCACTCGGACCACGCAAAGGGACTCGGCGTCTTCCACAGGAAGTTCCCGGACATTCCGCTCTTCGCGAACCTGATGACCTCCGAGGCGATCGCGTCCTCTGCCGGAGTCCCTGAAGAGGAATTCATTCCGTTCGAGAACGGACAGTCCTTCGAGGTCGGACCCTTCGAGGTGTGCGCGTTCCCGATTCCGCACGACGTTCCGGACCCCGTCGGCTTCATGGTGCGCGCCGAGGGGATCGGCTACTTCCACGCGACAGACGTCGGCACCCCCCTTGATTCGATAGGCGTCCATCTCGCCGAAGCCGACTACGCGACGCTGGAGGCGAACCACGACAGGGGGCTTCTCGCCGGCAGCGACAGGTCCGAGATGCTCAAGCGCCGCATCCGCGGTCCGCGCGGACACCTTTCCAACGACGAGGCTGCGGACCTCGTCCGTCGCTTCGCGTCTCGGCGCCTCAAGGCGCTCCGCCTCGCGCACCTGTCGTGCGAATGCAACGCGCCGCATCTCGCGGACGCCGCGGTGCGCGACGCGCTGAGGGAGATCGCGCGCGAGGACGTGGACCTCGCCGTCCTCCCGCCGTACGAACCAGTCACATGGGGGGCTGCGTGATGCGAGTGCTCGTGCTCAACGGATGGGCCGCGCACGAGCGGGCGTGGGACCTTTGCGGGTTCGTGAAGGATCCCGGCGCCAGGATGGTCTCATACGTGGAGCAGATGGACGGAGTCGCCGAGAAGGCGCTCGACGACATGGGCTCCGCCGTCGTCGTCGGCTGGTCCATGGGCGGAAGCCGCGCCCTGGCGCTCGCCTGTTCGCGTCCGAAGAGGATCAAGGGGCTCGTTCTCGTCGCAGCGACTGCGCGCATGATGGAGGCTCCGAACTGGAAAGGCATGAGCGACCGTCGGCTTAAGGCGCTCGAGGTCGGCCTCAAGGCCACGCACGGAGAGGGATTCTTCGGGGCGCCGGAAGGCAGGCCGAATCCGTACATGATGGACACGGACGAGCATCTCCAGCGCGGACTCGACTATCTGAAGGATACCGATCTCCGCATAGAGCTCATCGATCTTCTCGCGTCGGGCAAGGCGAGGTTTCCCGTAAGGATCTTCCAGAGCGAGCGCGACGGCATCGTGCGTCCCGAGAACGCGCACTTCCTCGAGACCGTCTTTCCGGGGGCGAAGGTCGAGATGGTGCCCGGAGGCGAGCACGCGCTTCCGATAATGATTCCAGAAAAGATAGACGCCGCAGTGAGGGAGATGTCATGAAGACGATACTAAGGAACGGAACGATGCTCCTCCCGGGGCGCAAGGTCGCCGCCGGCGATGTCGTCATCGGCGAGGATGGACGGATAGAGTCGGTCGGAGCCTCCCGCGAGGAGCCCGACGGCGCCGCAGCAGTCGACTGCTCCGGGAAGCTCGTCATGCCGGGCTTCGTCAACTGCCACGGACACACCGCGATGACGCTCGTGAGGGGACTCGGCGGCGGACTCCCGTTGAAGCGCTGGCTGGAGGAGGCGATCTTCCCCGTCGAGGCGAAGATGACTCCCGCGGACGTATACGCCGGCGCGCGGTGGGGGATCCTCGAGATGTTCGCGGGCGGAACGACGACCGTCGCGGACATGTACGACTTCCCCGGCGACGGAACGGGCCGGGCGCTTCTCGAGGCGGGAATGCGCGGCAGGGTTTCGCGTGTCGGACTCTCCTTCGTCGAGGGACGTCTGGACGACTGCGTCACGTTCACGAGGGATTGGAATTCCGGTCACGCACCTTCCCTCGTCGAGGCTGACATCTGCATCCATTCCGAATACCTTACCGACGAAAAGTTCTGCCGCGCCCTTGCTGACGCGAACCGCTGGCTGAAGCGTCCTCTCCACGTCCACGTCAGCGAGACGAAGAGGGAGCACGAGGAATGCATCGGCCGACACGGCAAGACGCCGATCGCGTATCTCGCCGATACAGGAATCCTCGACTTCGGCGGATACGCAGCGCACTGCGTCCACTGCACTGACGACGACTTCAGGATAATGGCCGAACACGGCGTATCGCTCGTCCACAATCCGACAAGCAACATGAAGCTCGGCAGCGGATTCGCCCGCATACGCCGCGCGATGGAGCTCGGGGTGAACGTCGCGCTCGGGACCGACGGCTGCGCGTCCAACGACAATCTCGACATGTTCGAGGAGATGCACCTGGCCTCTCTCATCCACAAGGGGCTCGCGTCGGATCCGACGGTCCTCCAGCCGTGGGACGTGGTTGAGATGGCGACATTGAACGGCGCCAAGGCGCTGGGAATGGAATCGGAGACCGGATCTATCGAGGTCGGCAAGTCCGCGGACCTCGCGATCGTCGACCTCTCCGCCCCGCACCTCGTTCCGTGCCTCGATGTCGCGAACCTGGCGGTCCATTCGATGCAGGCCTCGGACGTCGTCGCGACATATGTCGCCGGCAGGTGCGTCTACGAAAAGTCGAAACCCGTTTCGGACGACGTCCGAAACGGGTTCCTCGCGGCGGTCGCGCGGCTCGGGCTTATCCGATCCTGACGCGCCGTCCCTCGATCCTGTACTTGCCCGTGGCGATTATGTTCAGCGCCTCGGGGTACGCGATGTGCTCCTGCACCTGAATGCGCGCATGGAGCGTGTCCGGAGTGTCGTCCTCCATGACGGGGACCGTCTTCTGCACGAGTATGGGACCGGAGTCCGTTCCCGCGTCGACGAAGTGGACCGTCACGCCCGCGACCTTGCATCCGTAGTCGAGAGCCTGCGTCCAGCTGTGGACTCCCGGGAAGGCGGGGAGGATGGCCGGGTGGATGTTGACGACGCGGTTCGGGAACGCGGCGAGGAGCTTCGGCTTCACGATGCGCATGAATCCCGCCAGGACGACGGTGTCGACCCCGGCGGACCTCAGGATCTCTATGCAGCGGTCCTCGGCGGGACCCTCGAGTTTCGTCTTCCAGGGGGCGCAGTCGAGATACCGGCAGGGGATCGAGCGGCGCTTCGCGCGATCGAGTATCTTCGCGTCCTGAACGTCCGCGAGGACTATCCTGATCTCCGCATCGAGCGTTCCGGCGTCGATCGCGTCCACGATCGACTGCATGTTCGAGCCGGCTCCCGAGCCGAGCACTCCGAGTTTCAGCCTGGCCATCAGACCACCGTCACCTTCTTGATGACGATCGGAGTCTCCGGGACGTTCTGGTGGGGACCCGAGAAGCCTGTCTTGGCCTTGCCGATCTTGTCGACGACGTCCATCCCGTCCGTCACCTTTCCGAAGACGGCGTAGCCGAATCCCTGCGGAGTGGGCGAGGAGAAGTCGAGGAAGTCGTTGTCGACGAGGTTGATGAAGAACTGGCTCGTGGCGGAGTCGACGACCATGGTGCGGGCCATGGCTATCGTGCCGCGCGTGTTCTTGAGCCCGTTCATCGCCTCGTTGCGGATCGGGTCGCGGGTTGGCTTCTGGTCCATGGACTTCGTGAAGCCGCCTCCCTGGATCATGAATCCGTCTATGACGCGGTGGAAGATCGTCCCGTCGTAGTGTCCGCTCTTCGCGTATTCGACGAAGTTGCGTACGGTCTCCGGCGCCCTGTCGGCGTTGAGTTCGAGGCTGATCGTGCCCATCGTGGTTTCAATGGTTGCTTTCATGGGCGATATTATACCATATTTCGGACGTCCGCGCCCCTTGCCTTTGGCGGTCGAAAATGGTATAACTACCGTCATGACAACCAGGGAACTTTGCATGAAGGCCGTAGAGGGCCTCAGGGCGCGCGGATTCGCCGCGGAGTACTGCTCCGACCCGGCGACGGCGAGGGAACTAGTGATGCGCGAGGTGGAGAAGGCCTCGTCCGTCGGATTCGGCGGGTCGAAGACCGTCGGAGCGCTCGGAATAGCCGACGCGGCGAAGGCCGCGGGGAAGCGAATCCTCCGCCACGGGGACCCGACGCTTTCCCCGGACGAGAAGATGGAGGTCATGAAGGCGGAGCTCACCTGCGACCTCTTTCTCCTGAGCGCCAACGCGCTCACGGCGGACGGGCTGCTGGTTAACATCGACGGCAACGGCAACCGTGTCGCGGCCTCGATTTTCGGTCCGAAGGAGGTCGTCTTCGTCGTTGGCCGCAACAAGATCGTCGAAGGGGATGTCGGCGCCGCGATAGCACGCGTCCACGCCAAGGCCTCGCCGCCAAATTGCGTGCGACTGGACAAGAAGACGCCGTGCGCGCTTACCGGGGCCTGCGCCGACTGCGATTCGCCCGACAGGATCTGCAACGTCACCGTGATAATGGACCGGCGGCCGAGGCGTACCGACATCCGCGTCTTCGTCGTGGACGAAGACCTCGGATTCTAGCCCGCGAGGTGGACTGAAGGCGGCGGATTTGGTAGAATATACGCCATGAAAATCACACAGCTTTCCGCTGCCCTCGCCCTGGCCGTTCCGTTCGCCGCCATGTCGGCCGACACCGTCAACGACTGGGAGAACCTTGAAGTCAATTCCATCGACCGTCTGCCGGCCCGCACCTATTCGATGCCGCTCGCGAACGAGGCGGCCGCGCTGGCGGACGTCCTCGACCCCGAGACTCCGTGGAAGATGTCCCTGAACGGGATGTGGAAGATTTCCTGGGCGGGCAATCCGGACCTCCGCGTCAAGGGCTTCGAGAAGCCGGAATTCGACGATTCGAAGTGGTTCGACATCGACGTCCCGAGCTGCGTCGAGATGCGCGGATTCGGCTCTCCCGGATACACCAACATCCGCTATCCGCACCAGAACGCCTGGCCGAACATCCGCGACCGCCAGTCCGGCAAGGCGGACTACAACCCCGTCTCCAGCTACCGCCGCAGGTTCACGCTTCCGGAGGACTGGAAGGGCCGCAGGATCATTCTCCGCTTCGACGGAGTCTACTCCGCCTACTACGCCTGGGTGAACGGCAGGAGGGTCGGCTACGCCGAGGACTCCAAGCTCCCCAGCGAGTTCGACGTCACCGACGCCGTCAAGGACGGCGAGAACGTCCTCGCCGTGGAGGTCTACCGCTGGTGCGACGGCAGCTACCTCGAGGACCAGGACATGTTCCGCTTCTCCGGAATCTTCCGCGACGTCACGGTGTGGTCCATGCCGAAGGACGGAATCTGGGACTTCCACGTGAAGACGACGCTCACCAATCTCGCCAGCCGCGTCGAGCCCGACACTGCGACCGTCAATGTCGAGGGATGCGACTTCGACGAGATGAAGCTCTTCGACGCCGATGGAAAGTTCGTCGCCGGCCGCGCGAAGAACCCGTCCTCGACCGCCCTTACGGTCAACGGCGTCAGCCTCTGGAGCGCGGAGAAGCCCTATCTCTACACGCTTGTCCTCAGGAAGGGATCCGACATCCGCAGGAAGCGCATCGGATTCAAGGACCAGCGGATCGTCGGCAACGCGATCCTCGTCAACGGGAGGAAGATCAAGTTCAAGGGGGTGAACCGCCACGAGACCAGCCCGTCCAACGGCAGGACGGTGACTCTCGACGACATGCTGCGCGACGCGACGCTCATGAAGCTCTTCAACATCAACACCGTCCGCACCTGCCACTATCCGGACCACCACCTCTGGTACGACATCTGCGACCGCTACGGTCTCTACATCGTCGCGGAGGCGAACGTCGAGGCGCACGAGCCTGGATATGGCGACAAGGGACTCGGCCGCCTCAAGGAATGGAACGGCCCCATCGTCGAGAGGAACGAGCGCAACGTCGTCTTCCAGCGCAACAATCCCTGCGTGACGCTCTGGTCGCTCGGCAACGAGACGGGCCACGGCGACTGCTTCAGGAACGCCGCGAACGCCGTTCGCGAGCTCGACCCCACGCGTCCCGTCCACTGGGAGCGCGGCAACATCGACGCGGATGTCGACTCTTCGATGTATCCGTCCGTCGAGTGGCTCGAGGAGCGCGGCAGGCTCGGCGACAAGCCGCGCGCGACGGCCAGGATGGAGGACCGGTACAAGGTCGACGACACCGCGCAGACGGCAGGCAAGCCGTTCTTCCTTTGCGAATACGCCCACGCGATGGGCAACGCCATCGGCAACTTCCAGGAATACTGGGATGTCTTCTACAGGTACGACGCGCTCTCCGGCGGGTGTATATGGGACTGGATCGACCAGGCCGTTTACAAGAAGTCCGACGTCGTAGACCCCCGGACCGGCAGGCCTTTGCGCTATCTCGCCTACGGCGGCGACTTCGACGACCAGCCCAACGACGGACCGTTCTGCTGCAACGGCGTCATCGGTCCCGATCGCACCGTTACGCCCAAGCTCCGCGAGGTCGGCCACGTCTATCGCAATCTCGTCGTCACCGGGAAGGGCGAAGGAGTGTTCGAGCTCTGGAACCGCTTCGGCTTCACGACGGCGGACGAGTTCGACGGCGAGTGGGAGCTCGTCAGGGACGGCGTGACCGTCGGGAGGAATGAATTCGCCGTTCCCGCTGTCGCTCCGCTTTCCCGCGGCGAGTTCGCGATCAACCTCCCGAAGTACGCTTCCGACGCCGACGTCTTCCTCAACGTTTCCTTCAGGACGAAGTCGGACGCTCCCTGGGCGAAGAAGGGTCATGTCGTCGCGAGGGACCAGATAAGACTCGCGACCGCCAGGAAGGTCCTCCCGGCGGTGAATTCCGTCAAGCCTTCCGTCTCCGAGAAGGACGGCGTCGTGACGATAGCGGCCGGGAAGACGAAAATCGTCCTCGATCGCATGTCCGCCGAGTACTCCGAGGTGACGATTGGCGGAGTTACCGTCTCGAAGAGTCCGTTCGCCGGACCGTTCCTCACCTGCGAACGCGCGTTCGTGGACAACGACGGATGGATCCGCAATTCGTACTACGCGAGCGGACTCACCCAGCTCAGGTACCACATCCGCCCGGTCGAGACCGTGGGCGACACCGTCAGGATCGTGACCGAGGTGACGGGCTCCAAGTCAGCCGGCTTCACCCACGAGGCGGTCCTCTCCTTCTCTGAGAACGGCGATGTCAGGATCGAGAACACCGTCGTTCCGCACGGGACGATGCCGGACAGAGGCCTGCCGCGTCTCGGACTCTCCTTCCGCCTGGACGGCTCGTTCGAGAACGTGAAGTACTACGGACGCGGTCCGTGGGAGAACTACGTCGACCGCTGCACCGGGGCGTTCATGGGCGTCTACTCGACGACCGTGACCGACATGTTCGTCGACTACGTGCGTCCGCAGGACAACGGATACAGGAGCGGCGTCGAATGGTTCGAGCTCACCAACGCGTCCGGCGCCGGCGTCAGGTTCTCCGCTTCGCGTCCGCTCTTCGCCCAGGCCCTCCACTATTCGAGGGAGGACCTCGAGTTCGCGCGCCACAGGAACGGACAGCAGCGCATGCTTGACTTCCCGTCTGCGCGCAGCGACGTGTTCCTCAACCTCGACATCCGGCAGCGCGGACTAGGCGGGGCGAGCTGCGGGCCGGACACGATGGACAAGTACAAGTTCCCGGTCGCGAAGGAGCAGTGGACGCTCGTCGTCTCGCCCGTGGCGGCGAAGTGACAGTGATGCGATGAAGGCGAAGTCGTTCATAGACCAGGTTGTCGTACAGGTCCGTTCCGGACGCGGCGGAGACGGCGCGACGTCGTTCCGCCGCGAGGCGCTCGTCATGTTCGGCGGACCCGACGGAGGCGACGGAGGCCGTGGAGGCGACGTCGTCTTCAAGGCGTCCGAACACATCAACTCGCTCCTTTCGCTCTACTACGATCCGAAGTGCTACGCGCAGGACGGAGGACCGGGACAGGGCCAGAAGATGTACGGCAGGCGCGGCAGGGACCTCGTCATACCGGTTCCGCTGGGGACCGAGGTGTACGACGAAGACACCGGCCTCCTCGTAGCCGACATAACGAGTCCGGGACAGTCCGCGATAGTCGCAAAGGGCGGCGCCGGCGGATTCGGAAACGTCCACTTCAAGTCGTCCGTCAACCAGGCGCCCACCGAGCATACACCAGGCGGCGAGCCTGAGGAGCGCAGGCTGCGCCTCGAGCTCAAGACGATCGCCGATGCGGGACTCCTCGGATTCCCCAACGCGGGCAAGAGTTCGCTCCTCTCCGTCCTTTCGTCCGCGACCCCGAAGATCGCGAGCTATCCTTTCACGACGATAAATCCGATGGTCGGGACGATCGTATATCCCGATTACGCCAGGATCGCGATGGCGGACGTCCCCGGCATCATCGAGGGCGCGGCGAGGGGGGTGGGACTCGGCCTTGCGTTCCTCAAGCACCTCGAGCGCTCGAAGGTCCTCGTCTACGTGATCGACATGGCCGGGACCGACAGCCGGGAGCCGTGGACGGACTATGAAGTCCTGAAGAAGGAGATTTCCGACTACTCGATAGAGCTCGCCTCCCGTCCGGCTCTCGTCGTCGCGAACAAGATGGACGCCGAGGTCTCCAGGGAGAACCTCGCGCGCTTCGTCAAGGAGACCGGAGTCCGGCCGATTGCGATTTCGTGCGAGACGCGCGAGGGACTCGACGCATTCAAGGACGAGCTCAGGAAGATCGTCGATCCGAAGACGCGCTTTCACCACACGCACGCGGAGCACGGGCTCGACCTGAAGGACATGCCCGACACGACGGGCGACGAGATTCCCGCCGAGGCGATGAAGTTCGCGACCTTCCTCAAACTCGGGAAGCCGAAGAAGAAGAGCCATCCGAGCAGGGGGAACATCCATTGACGAAGGCGGCCCGCCGTCGAATCCTGGAGGCGACCGGCAGCCGACGGCCTGCGGCAGGCGATTGGGATTTATCTTGAAAGGCATTCAATCATGAAGAAATGGAACGTGGCAACGGTGAAGGCGTCGAAAGGCGTCAGGAAACTCGGATGCTGCACGGTGTACGATGCGTGCTTCGCGCGGCTTGCGGACGAGGCGGGCGTGCCTGTCCTGCTCGTCGGCGATTCGATGGGAATGGTCGTCCTCGGATACGAAACGACGCTTCCCGTGAAGATGGAGGAGACGCTTTCCGCAGTCGCCGCCGTCGCCCGCGGCGCGAAGGACGCCATGGTGGTCGCGGACCTTCCGTTCGGCAGCTACCAGTGCGGAGAGGACGAGGCCGTCGCCAATGCGGTCAAGTGTCTGCAGACCGGCGCGGACGCGGTGAAGCTGGAGGGCGCGACTCCCAGGGTCTGCTCACTCATCAGGCGACTGGTCGAGACGGGCATACCGGTTCTCGCGCACGTCGGCATGACACCGCAGAGCGTCAACGAGTACGGGGGGTTCAAGAAGCAGGGCAAGACGCGCGAGGCCGCGGATCAGGTGATGACGGACGCGAAGGCCGTCGAGGCTGCCGGCGCGTTCGCGGTAACGCTCGAGTGCATTCCTTCGGACCTCGCGGCCGAAATAACGGCGGCGCTCAAGATCGTCACGGTCGGAATCGGCGCCGGGCCCGTATGCGATGCGCAGTGGCTCGTCATGCACGACCTTCTCGGTCTCAACGAGAAGACTCCGGCCTTCGTGAAGCGGTACGCGCATCTCGCGGGAGAGGTCCGCGACGCCTTCGCGAAATACGTGGGCGAAGTGGCCGACGGCGTCTTCCCCGCAAAGTAGGCGGCACGGCCGTTCGTCTTCTCGCCAACCGCCGATCACCAACCACCAGCCACCGGTCACCAGCCACGAAAGTCCTTCTCCACACCTGTTGCGGTCCCTGCGCCGGCGCGTGCGTTCCACGCCTGAAGGAGCAGGGGCACGAGGTCACGATGTTCTACTCCAACTCGAACATCGACACCGCTGCGGAGTTCGAGAAGCGCCGTGCTTCGGCGGAGAGGCTCGCGCAGAACGACGGGGTGGGGATCGTCGCCGACGAATACGACCACGAGGCGTGGAAGCGCGAGGTCGCGGCGGGGTTCGAGAACGAGCCAGAGAGGGGAGCAAGGTGCGGGCGTTGCTTCAGGTTCAGCCTCGCGCGCACTGCCGAATACGCGGCAAAACACGGATTTGACGCGTTCGCGACGTCGCTCACGGTGAGTCCGCACAAGGTTTCCGCCATGGTGTTCGCCGCCTCGGACGATCCGAAGTTCCTCCACGAGGACTTCAAGAAGCGCGAGGGCTTCAGGATTTCGGTCCGAAGGGCGAAGGAACTTGGACTCTACAGGCAGAACTACTGCGGCTGCGAATTCTCCAGGGCGGACGCGGCAAGGCGAGGTTTTTTGGTATAATATACCCCTACACGGCAAGCACTTTACAAAGGAGCAAAGTGATGAATTACGCAGAAGCTGAAAAGATGTTGAAGAAATGCGGCCAGGAGCACGTCCTCGCGTGGTGGAAGAAGCTGGACAAGGCGGGACGGGCCGCGCTCCTCGAACAGGTCGCCAGGATCGAACCCAGGTCTCTGACCTACTGCAGGCAGGCGCTCGCGAAGGGCGCTGACGTCCCCGACAGCTCCGGGGGCAAGGCACCTAAGGTCGCGGTCCTCAAGGGCAGGGCGCTCAAGGATGCCGTCGCCGTCGGCGAGAAGGAGCTCATGAAGGGCCGCGTCGCGGCGCTCCTCGTCGCCGGCGGACAGGGCTCGCGCCTCGGCTACGACGGTCCGAAGGGCTGCTACCAGATCGGACCCGTCACCAACGCCCCGCTCTTCTACTTCCATGCGAGGAAGATCCTCGCGAGGACGATCCGCTACGGCGCCGCCATCCCGTTCTACGTCATGACGTCCGAGGCGAACAACGCGGCGACGGTCAAGTGCTTCGAGGAGAACGACTACTTCGGACTCAATCCGGACGACGTCTTCTTCTTCACGCAGGGCATGTGGCCTGGGATGACGAAGGACGGGAAGATCATCATGGACGCTCCCGGGCACGTCTTCATGTCCCCTGACGGGCACGGCGGACTCCTCGCGGCGCTCAAGCGCTCTGGCGCGCTCGCGGACATGAAGAAGCGCGGCATCAGGAGCGTCTTCTTCTTCCAGGTCGACAATCCGCTGGTCGAGATCGCGGATCCCGCGTTCATCGGCTATCACGTGATGAACAAGTCCGAGTACTCTCTCAAGCTCTGCGCCAAGCGCGACCCCAGGGAGAAGGTCGGCATGGCCATGCGCTTCGGCGACATCCACCGCATGGTCGAGTACACCGAGCTCACCGACGAGCAGGCGAACCGCCGCACGAAGGACGGCAGGCTCTACTTCCTCTACGGGTCGCCGGCGATACACGTCTTCGACCGCGCGTTCCTCGACCGCGAGGCGTCGCGTCCGATGCCCGTCCACCTCGCGTTCAAGAAGATTCCGTTCGTCGACGCGAAGGGCAGGGTCGTGAAGCCCTCGGAGCCGAACGCCTACAAGTTCGAGAAGTTCATCTTCGACATCCTGCCCAAGGCGAAGCGCACCGCGTTCCTCGCGTTCGAACAGAAGGAGGAGTTCTCCCCGGTCAAGAACGCCGAGGGCAACGACTCGCCGGCGACGTGCCGCGCCGACATGCAGGCGAAGTGGAGGCGCTGGTTCGCGGAGATCGGCGTGAAGGTCCCGGACGGCGTGCCCGTCGAGATCGATCCCGCCTATGCCGTGGATGCCGAGGATCTCAGGTCCATCGGAATCTGCCTCGGAGCGGAGTGATTCGGAGATCTTGAAACACTATCGGCGGAAAGACATGAACTGTAAGATTCTCGGAGCGGCAGTCATGGCGTTGGCGTCGCTTGCGGCGTCTGCGGACAAGCTCGGATACGATGCGGCGATCAGGCTCGGCGGAGAGTGGACGCTCACTCAGGCCGACAACGAGGCCGTGACATGCCCGATTACGGTTCCGGGCGGAGTCCACACCGCGCTCCTCAGGGCCGGCGAGATTCCCGATCCGTACTTCGGGCGCAACGAGAACCTTGTCCAGTGGGTCGGCAGGAAGGACTGGATCGTCGAACGCGAGTTCGACGTCTCCGAGGAGCTCCTCGAGAAGAAGAGCGTAGTCCTCCGCCTCGACAAGGTCGACACCGTTGCCGAGATATACGTCAACGACAAGAAGGCGGGCGAGACGTGCAACTCCTTCCGCCGCTACGACTTCGACGTGAAGGCTCTCCTCAGGCCCGGCAAGAACACGTTCAAGGCCGTGTTCAGGTCCGCCGAGAAGTACGCCTACGACCTTGGAGCGAAAAAGTACCGCAACGAGCTGAAGATGGACCGCGACGGGACCATTCCGGACCTGCACCTCCTCCGCAAGACGGCCTGCCACGGCGGCTGGGACTGGGGTCTCGCGATGATGGTGATCGGCTTCGTGGACGAGCCTGTGATCGTCGGCACGGACGTCGCGCGCATCGACTACGTCTACTGCGACCAGGACTTCAATGCCGACCTCTCCGAGGTCGGCGTGACTGTGAACGCCGAGGTCTTTTCGCCGGAAGGCGGAGAGGTCGAGCTCAAGGCCCGTCTCGCCTGCGGCGACTCGATCGCCGCCAGGGGCGTCGTCGTCAGGCTCAAGGCCGGAATGAACAGGGTGTCCGTCCCGCTCGTCGTAAGGAATCCGAGCCTCTGGTGGCCGAACGGCGAAGGCAGGCAGAACCTCTACGACCTGCGAGTCGCGGTCGGCGGGGCGACGCTCGAGCGCCGCGTCGGACTCCGCAAGCTCGAGATCGTGAACGAGAAGGACAAGTGGGGCACTTCAATGTCCATCAGGGTGAACGGCAAGGACGTGTTCGCGAAGGGCGCCGACTGGATTCCCTGCGACGCGTTCATCAACCGCCAGACTCCCGAGCGCATCCGCAACCTCGTGTTCAGCGCGAAGGAGGCGAACATGAACGCGATCCGTGTGTGGGGCGGCGGACAGTACGAGCGTGACGCGTTCTACGAGGCGTGCGACGAGGCGGGCATCATGCTCTGGCACGACTTCATGTTCGCGTGCTGGCTCTTCCCGTCGGACGCGGACTTCCTCGCCGAGACGGGCGCGGAGTTCGCTCACCAGATCCGCAGGCTGCGCGACCATGCGTCCATCGCGCTCTGGTGCGGCGACAACGAGTGCCTCGGAGCAATCGGATGGTACCAGGCCGTCCACAACGACCGCGACGGACAGGTCGCGAAATGGAACGAACTCAACAAGGTCAGGGAGGCGGCCGTCAAGAAGTACGATCCCGCGAGGACCTACTGGCCGAGCTCCCCGTGCGGCGGCCCCGGCAACTTCTCCGACGGATGGCACAACGACGCCGAGGGCGACCTGCACTACTGGGACGTCTGGCACGGCAACCAGCCGTTCTCCGACTACTATTCGAAGAAGCCCCGCTTCTGCAGCGAGTTCGGTTTCCAGAGCTATCCATCGAAGAAGGTCGCGCAGACCTTCTGCCCCGAGGGCAAGGCGGGACCTGGATTCGCCGACTTCGAGCACCACCAGAAGAACGTCGGCGGAAACCGCCGCATCGCCAGGACGATGGAGCGCTACTTCACGGTTCCGAAGACCGGCGACGGAATGCTCTACATCTCCCAGGTGCAGCAGTCGCTCGCCATCAAGACCGCCGTCGAATACTGGCGCACCCTCCGTCCGCGCTGCATGGGCACGATCGTCTGGCAGCTGAACGACGACTGGCCGGTGAGCTCCTGGTCGAGCCTCGAGTACGGCGGCAAATGGAAGCACCTCCACTACGCCGAGAAGCGCTTCTTCGCGCCGATCGCCGTCGTCGCGGTTCCCGAGGACGGGGACGAGACGAAGGACGTCGGAATCTGGGCGCTCAACGACACGGACGAGACCGTGAAGGCTCCCGTCACGATCGAGACCTGGAAGTTCGACGGAACGAAGTGCGAGGGCTCGACCGACGTAGAGGCCGTCGTTCCGCCGCGGTCCGTCGCCAGGGTGACCGTCGTCAGGCGCGGCGGCGTCGACACGTTCCTCGTCATGAAGGGCCTCGGACCCGACAACCACTACCTCTTCGGCAGGTACAAGGATGCGAAGCTTCCCGCCTCGAAGGTGTCCGTCCAGGTCGTGGACGGCGGCAGAGGCGTGAAGCTCTCCGCCGACAGGCCTGCGTTCTTCGTGTGGATGGAAGGGGAAGGCGAGTTCACCGACAACTCGTTCCTGCTCCTTCCGGGAACCGAGAAGACGGTAGAGTGCCGCGGGTGGACCGCGAAGCAGCCGCCGTCGGTCACGCATCTCGGGGATCCCGCACTCTAAGGAATCGGTAACAAGTCAGTCAAGGAGCCAAAATGGGCGGTTTTTGCGGAGTTGTGTCGAAAGAGGATTGCGTAAGCGACCTTTTCTTCGGAACGGACTATCATTCACATCTCGGCACTCACCGCGGCGGCCTTGCGGTCCTCAAGCCCGACGGAACGTTCAGGCGTTCGATCCACAACATCCAGAACGCGCCGTTCCGCTCAAAGTTCGAGCACGACCTCGGAAGCTTCTCGGGTCCTGTCGGAATCGGCGTCATCTCCGACACCGATCCGCAGCCTCTCGTCATGTGCTCCAAGCTCGGTACGTTCGCGATCGTCACCGTCGGACTCATCACGAACATCGACGAGCTGATGAAGGAACTTTTCGAGAAGAACGACATGCAGCTCCAGTTCTCGACGACGAGCGGCATGGTCGGTCCGACCGAGGTCGTCTCCGCGCTCATAGCGACGCAGGATTCCATCGTCGCGGGACTCCAGTACGTTCACGAGAAGATAAAGGGCAGCTGCTCCGTGCTCGTCGTCGACGAGAAGGGACGCTTCTACGCGAGCCGCGACCGCTGGGGGCGTACACCGATCATACTCGGCAGGAAGGACGGCGCGATGATCGCGCTGCAGGAGAGCTGCGCGCTCCCGAACCTCGGCTACGAGTACGTCCGTGACATGGGTCCCGGCGAAATTGCCGAGCTCACGCCTGAGGCGGACATGACGCTCGTCAAGCCCGGCGACAAGATGGCGATCTGCTCGTTCCTCTGGGTCTACTACGGCTACCCGGCCTCGAGCTACGAGGGACGCAACGTCGAGATGACGCGCTACCGCTGCGGATCGGCCCTCGCGAAGCGTACGCCAACCATCGCCGACGCGGCGTGCGGCATTCCGGATTCGGGAACCTCCCACGCGCTCGGCTACGCCCACGAGGCCGGCATCAAGTTCGCCCGTCCGTTCGTCAAGTATACTCCCACATGGGCCCGCAGCTTCATGCCGCAGGAGCAGAACCAGCGCGAGCACGTCGCCTCGATGAAGCTCATCCCCATTCCGGGACTCATCAGGAACCGACGCCTCGTCTTCTGCGACGACTCCATCGTACGCGGAACGCAGCTCGGCAAGCAGGCTGCGAAGCTCTATTCGCTCGGATGCCTCGAGACGCACATGCGCATCGCGTGTCCGCCGCTCGTGTATCCCTGCCAGTTCATCAATTTCTCCCGGTCGAAGAGCGTCTACGACCTCATCACGCGCCGCTATATCCGCGGACACGAGGGGGACGGCCCCGAGGTCGACCTCGGGAAGTACTCGAATCCGGACTCCCCCGCCTACAGGGACATGGTCGAGTTCATCCGCGAGAAGCTCAACCTTACGACGCTTGCGTTCCAGAGGATCGACGACCTCATAAAGGCGATCGGCCTCCCCGCGGAACGCCTGTGCACGTACTGCTGGACCGGCAAGGACTACGCCGTCACGGGCGACTGCCACCACTGTCCGCACTGTCCGTGCCAGGAGATGCTTGATTTCGACGATCCACAGTGATACGGACTGCAAAATGAGCAACGAGGTAAGAGTCAGGTTCGCTCCGTCGCCGACGGGCAAGGTTCACATAGGCAACATCCGTGCCGCGATCTACAATTGGCTGTTCGCGCGCCACACGGGAGGCAGGTTCCTGCTGCGCGTCGAGGACACGGACCTCGAACGCTCGACGCCTGAGGCCATACGCGTCCTTTTCGAGTGCATGGAGTGGCTCGGACTCGACTGGGACGAGGAGGTCTTCTACCAGACGAAGAACGTGAAGCGCCACCTCGAGGTCGTGGACCGGCTTCTCGCCTCGGGCCACGCCTACAAGGTCGAGAAGACTTCGCGCGACGGCAAGACCGGCGTCGTCACCATGTTCAGGATGCCCAAGGAAGGGACGATCGAGTTCGACGACATCGTCAAGGGACACATGGCGAAGAAGGCGGAGGACATCCAGGACTTCGCGATAGTCCGCTCCGACGGTTCGCCGATATTCCACATAGCGAACGTCGTCGACGACATCGACCAGCGCGTCACCCACATCATCCGCGGCGACGACCACGTCGAGAACACCTTCAAGCATATCTGCATCTTCAGGGCCCTCGGAGCTCCGGTCCCGAAGTACGGACACCTCTCGATGATCGTCAACCAGCAGGGGAAGCCCTACTCGAAGCGCGACGGCGCGGCGTTCGTCGGCGAGTACCGCGAGCAGGGTTATCTCCCGGAGGCGCTTTTCAACTACCTCCTGCTGCTCGGATGGAATCCCGGCGACGACCGCGAGGTGCTGACGCGCGAGGAGATGATCGAGCTGTTCGAGCTCGAGAAGGTCCACGTCACGGCGGCGATGTTCGATCCGAAGAAGCTCGCCTGGATGAACGGCGAGTACATCAAGCGCATGCCGAAGGACGTCTTCAGGAAGGAGGTCCAGTCCCGCTGCGCCGAATCCGCCGGCCACTCGGATGACTGGTGGGACTACCTCTGCGACCAGCTTCAGGTCCGCACCAAGTTTCTCAACGACATCCCGGCGGCCTGCAGGTGCTTCCTTTCGGACGACTACGAGTTCGACGAGAAGGCCGTGGCGAAGCGTCTCGCCAAGGACGGCGTCAAGGCGACTCTTCTCGACCTCGTCCGGCGCTTCGAGGCGGTCGCGGATGCGGACTGGACCGCTCCGACGCTCGAGGAGCTCGTGAAGGGGCTTTCACAGGGCAATGGAATGGGACCGTGGGTCCATCCGATCCGCGTCGCCGTCTCCGGCCGCGGCGAGGGCATAGGACTCTTCGAGATGCTTCAGCTCCTCGGCAAGGCGAAGACTGTCGCGCGCCTCAGGGCGGCTGCGGAGAAGTACTGTCCGTGAAGATACTGCTGACGGGATACACGGCGTCCGACCTTTTCGAGAACGCGAAGCACGGGAAGCGCCACACCGCGTCCTGGCTGACGCCGGACGTCACCTGCCACTGCCTCGACATCTACCAGCGCCACGCGATAGAAAAGGTCCATCACGCGAAGGCGATCTGCTCCGCGCATCTCCCGGAGGGACCCTGGGACGAGATAAGGTTCCGGACCGGACCGAAGCTGATGAGCGGCGAACTTTCGCTGGACATCCTCCAGGAAATCCATCTCATGAGGCCGGCCAGGTTCGTCCTCGACTATGTCGGCAGGGAGCGCGACAAGAACGATCTTCTCGACAAGATACGCAAGGATCCCGACCGCGTCCGCGACTTCTCCGCCAGATGGAAGGCGAGCGTCCCCGGCGGACCCGAGGTCGAGTTCACGAGTTTCCCGGGCTGCTTCTGCCACCGTCGCAGGGACGAGGGCGGACTCGCCCTCGCCGAGGTGGTGGCGAGAGATTTGCAGGCCCGCGAAAAGGCCGGTGGACTCCGTCTTCTCGACATGGGCTGCGGCTGCGGACTCGTGGGACTTCTCGTCGCGTCTCAAGTCAAGGGCATCTCTCTCGTGATGGCAGACTCCCATTCTCGCGCCGTGGAGGCGGCGACGCTGAATGCGAAGGCGCAGGGAGTCGATGCCGAGATCGTCCTCTCGGACAACGGCACGCCTGCGCGGATGGACGGGACTTTCGACGTCTTCGCCGGAAACCCTCCGTACTATTCGGACTACCGCATCGCCGACGTCTTCCTCGAGACTGCGAAGCGCGCGCTCAAGCCCGGCGGAGTCTGCTACACGGTCTGCAAGAACGCGGCCGGACTCGAACCGGTCCAGCGTCGTTATTTCCCCGACGTCGAAGTCGTGAAGCGACGCGGCTATGCCGTCCTCAGGTCGACCCGCTCCTGACAGGCTTTGATTCCGAAAGCCGCCATCGTCCACATCATCCCCCGATTATGATATAATTTCAGGAAATGTTCAAGACAAGATACCATCTTTGCGACGTGTTCGGGATACCGCTCTATCTCGACTTCTCGCTGATCATTCTTCTTTTCTTCTTCGTGACGGGCGGAGGTACTCTGTGGTCGGGAATCGTCAGCGCCGCACTGCTCCTTGCTTCCATCACCGCACACGAACTCGGGCATGCCCTCACGGCCCGTTCGTTCGGCTGCAGGACGCGCGACATAACCCTCTCGCTCCTTGGCGGGTGCGCGTCGCTCATCGCGCTTCCCAGGAAGGCGTCCCAGGAGTTCCTGACGGCAATAGCCGGTCCCGCCGTCAGTTTCGCCCTTTCGGCGCTCGGAGCGTTCCTGCTCTCCCTGGTGACCGTCGGCGGTGGTTTTGTCGACACGATGGGCCTTGTCCTGGAGGAGGCGCTTGCTTCCTTCGGAATCGATGTCTCGCTTGGATCTGCAGTGATGGTATCCGAAGAAAACATGGTCCTTGCGCGTACGTGCCTATACCTTGGCGTCATGAATCTGATGCTCGGTTTCTTCAACATGCTCCCAGGCTTCCCGATGGACGGCGGTCGTGTCTTCAGGAGCGCGATCCGCCCCTTCATGTCCCGCGTCCGCGCCACGTACATCGCCATGGTCGTCGGACGGGGCGTCGCCGTGCTCATCGCCATTCGCGGTCTCTGGGCCATCTTCCATGGCGGCGACTGGGGCTTCGTCACGCTGCTGATCGCGTGGATGATATGGCGCGAGGGCTACAGGGAATATGTGGTTGCGCGCATGGAATCCGTCTGGGACTACGAAGGCGACGGCACATACCGCGCCAGGGTTTCGCCTCCGCCGTACGGCGGAGACGGGGACGACTGCGACGTGACCAGAGGGTGACCGGCGGTTGACGGCCGGTGACAGGTGAAAGGCAAAGTGGAGCGGACATGGACATCGTCGAGACGCTGAAGTCGGCCGGAATAATTCCGGTGATCGTAATCGATAGGGAAGAGCAGGCCGTGCCGCTCGCGAAGGCTCTCGTGAATGGCGGGCTCCCCGTCCTCGAGGTGACCTTCCGCACGAAGGCCGCCCCCGCGGCGATCGCCGCCATCAAGTCCGAGGTTCCCGATGCGATCGTCGGCGCGGGGACGCTCCTCACGCCTGCGATGGTCAAGGAGGCCGCGGCCGTCGGATGCGCGTTCGGCGTTGCTCCCGGCTTCGATCCGGCCGTCGTGGAGGCTGCGAAGGCCGCGGGGCTTCCGTTCTGCCCCGGAATCGCGACGGCGAGCGAACTTTCGCAGGCTCTGACGTCCGGAGCTGAGATGGTCAAGTTCTTCCCCGCGGAGGCCGCAGGCGGAGTCGGGATGATCAGGAATCTGCTTGGCGCTTTTCGCTTCACGGGAGTGAAGTTCATGCCTACGGGAGGAGTGAACCTGTCGAATGTCGCGGACTACCTGGCTGTTCCGGAAATCGTCGCGTGCGGCGGGACGTGGATCGTCCCGAAGGACGCCCTCGCCGACGGCGACTACGCCCGCATCGAGAGGCTCGCGTCTGACGCCTCGGCGCTCGTCCGGAAGCTCCGCGCCTGAGCGCGACATCGGCGACGGCCGAATTCGTTTCCCACACGATGGTCCAAAAATGGTATAATGATAACCCATCATGAACGAATTGGCCATTAAGCTCAACGAAACGCTTGGCCAGGCCGCGAATTTCCTTTCCCCGGCCGGCGGGCGCATGTATTTTCCGTACGGTGGAATCCTCGGCCAGGGTGCCGAGGCCAGGTCCTGCGACATCAACGCGACGATAGGCATGGCGTTCGAGGAGGACGGTTCCCCCCTCGTGATGAAGTGCTTCTCCAAGAACCTCGCGCTCGACAAGAAGGCCTTCCTGTACGCCGGCAGCTTCGGACTCCCGGACCTTCGCAAGGCGTGGCGCGACATGGAGTTCGAGAAGAATCCCTCGCTGAAGGGGAAGAGCTTCTCGAATCCCGTCGTCACAAACGCGCTTACCCACGGACTCCGCATAACGGCGGAGCTCTTTGCCGGTCCCGACGACACGGTCGTCGTCCCCGACCTCTTCTGGGACAACTACGCTCTGGTCTTCAAGGAGGCGGTCGGCTCCGGGCTCGCGCTCTTCAACACCTTCAAGAACGGATGTTTCGATGCCGACGCGATGAAGGATGCGCTGATGGCTCCAGGCGACAAGAAGATACTCATCCTCAACTTCCCGAACAATCCGACCGGCTACACGGCTACGATTGAGGACGCGACGAAGATCGTCGCCGCGGTCAAGTCCGCGGCGGACGCGGGCAGGCGCGTGGTAGTCGTCCTTGACGACGCGTATTTCGGGCTCGTCTACGAGAAGGGCATCCACAACGAATCGCTCTTCGCCGAGTTCTCCGACCTCTCCGAGAACGTCCTCGCCGTCAAGCTCGACGGCACGACGAAGGAGGACTACGTCTGGGGTCTGCGCGTCGGTTTCATATCCTTCGCGTTCAAGGGCGCGACCGAAGAGCAGCTCAAGGCGCTCGAGGCGAAGGCCGCCGGCAACGTGAGGAGCTGCATCTCGAATGCGTCCTCGATCGGGCAGCGCCTCGCGCTCGCCGCCTTTGCGGACCCCGACTACCACGCCCAGAAGTCGGAGAAGTACGCGGTTCTCAAAAACCGCTACGAGGCGATAAGGAAAATCCTGGCGGACCATCCGGAATACGCGGATTCGTTCGAGGCGATGCCTTTCAATTCCGGATACTTCATGTGCGTTAAGCCGAAGGGCGTCGACGCCGAGAAGGTCCGCAGGCACCTGATCGAGAGGTACTCGATCGGAACGATCGTCCTCTCGGGACTCATCCGCATCGCCTTTTCGACGATTCCCACGGAGAAGCTCCAGAGGCTTTTCCAGTGCGTCGCGGATGCCGTCCTCGAACTCAAGAAGGCATAATGCCACAGACAATCTACAAAACACCCCCACACGAAAGGAACCGAACAATGAAAAGACTCATCAGTTTTGCGGCAGTGGCCGTCGCCATCGTTGCTTCTGCCTCCGATGAAAAGCTTGCACAGGTCGTGCTGGCCGACTCCGCGTCGATTACGAGGCAGGCGACATTGCTCGGCGAGCAGTGCGGATTCCCGATGATCGGGATGATGGCGGCTCAGGGTCTCCAGTCCAATCCCTTTGCGGAAATGTTCGGCCCGATGCGCGACGGCGCTTGCATCAGCATCTCCGTCTCCGGAGACGTCGCCAGGCTGTCCGAGTCGAAAAGTGCGAGTGCGTTCGCCGAGTCGCTCGGCGTTGTGGCGCTCTATCCGTGCACGACGACCAAGGAGAAGTTCCTCGCCGCCAATCCCGGAACCGTCGAGACCAACGGCGTCATGAAGCTCCCTCCGGTCATCTTTCCCGGATACATGAAGTTCTCGCCCGACAACAAGTGGGTCGCGATCGCAACCAGGGAAAAGGATATCAAGAACGCCTTCCAGGACGCCGGCAAGACGACGCCCGCCGCCGGAGCCGCGTTCGACATCCGCCTTACGTCCGCAGGCATGAAGTTTCTCGGTGACTCCCTACGGAAGGAACTGTCCAAGACGAAATCTGGCATGTCTCCGGCCGAGAGCGCCCAGCTGGACCGCTCTCTTGACGTCATCTCCCAGATCGGGAGGGCGCTCTTGGCTGTCCGCATGTCTGACAAGGGGCTTGACTTCCTCTTCAGCGCGACGCCGGCAACCGGAAGCGAACTTGCGAAGTGCGGCGAGAAGCCGTTCACGAAGGCCGACCCTCTTGCGTTCGCCGGCAGGGAATCCCTCGCGGTAGGCGCGTCGGCGCCCGATTGCGGCAGCGCGAACTCGCTTGACTGCCTCGACAAGGTGCTTGCCTACCTGAAGAATCAGGGCATCAAGACCGATTATGTCGCCGTCGACCGCAAGGGAAGCGAATGCAGGCTTTCGATCGACCTCCAGTCCATAATCAAGTACGTCTCAAGCGGCGAGGCGGAGAAGTCCTTCAAGGGGCTTTCCGATCCTGTCGCCTTCCTCCAGGGACTTCAGGCCGCTTGCACGCCCGCCTCCGACGGAAAGTTCAGGGCGGCTTCGCCCGAGATGGCGATGTCCCTCTCCCTGAAGGGCGTGACTCTTCCGTCGACCGCTTCGCAGCGCTATGCGAAGACAGTCCCCGAATTGAATTCCAAGAAGCCTTTCTCGGTCTGCGTGTTCTCTCTCTATGCGTTTTTCCGCAGTATCATCGACGGCGTCGTCGCGGCTAAGACGGACGATCCCCAGGTGAAAAAGATGAAGCCCATGCTCCAGGCGCTTCCCGCCGTAGGCGACGGATCGATCGTCGGTGCGTTTTGGAGGGACAGGGCGCTCCTGAAGGGAATGGTCCGCATTTCCCCCGAGGAACTCAAGAACCTTACCACGTTCTTCACGCTTTTCGCCATCCCCACCTTGTCGGGGGAGATGGGCATGGTCGGCGGCAGCGACGACGATTGGGAGGACGAAAGCGACGAAGGGGACGCCCAGTGAAGCGGCTCGTCGCGCTGACCGCGGCGTTCGCGGCTTTTGCCGCGTCCGCCGCGCAGGAGAAGCTGGCTGAGATTGAAGTCGCGGATACTTCCGCGCTCATCCGCCAGGCCGCAAAGCTCGGCGACCATTGCGGAATGCCGGTGATCGGCATGGCGGCGGCCGAGGGAATTCGCGACAACATACTGTCGAACAAGTTCGGACCGATGCGCGAAGGCGAGACGCTCACCGCTGTCGTCTACGGCGACGCGGCGCTCCTTTCGCCCTCAAATATCGAGGCTTTCGCCGAGACGCTCGACCTCTCCGCCGTCTATCCCTGCGACATGACGAAGGAGACGTTCCTCAAGGAGCATCCGAACGCGACGGAGACGAACGGCGTCGTAGTCCTTCCCGGATTCGACAGGATAATATTCTCTCCGGACGGCAGGTGGGTCGCGACGGGCGGCGACGAGGAGCGCGCAAGGCTCGTCCTGGCGGAGGCCGGCAGGCACAGGATCGCCGACGGACTCGCCATCGACGTCAAGTTCACGGAGAAGGGGCTCAGGGCGGTCTCGTACGGTCTCAGGTGTCTTCTGGACAACGAGGAGGTGCTGTCCGCCTCGGGACTCACGGATGCGGACAGGGCCGAGATCGAATATGCCTGCGACGTCCTGCTGCAGTCCACCGGCGGACGCGTGGGGCTTGGCGTCTCCGATCTCGGCTTGGACTTCGCCGCCGATAGCACCGCTTCCGGGGGATCGGACCTCTCGCGCACGTGCGAAATCCTCAAGCCTGTCTCCGAACTCCTGGCCTTCGCCGGCAAGGAGTCGCTTGTCGCCATGGCCGCGACCGAGAAGAGCGGAGTTGCGGACCAGAGTGCGGCAGTCGACGAAGTCCTCGAATACTTGCGCGCCAAGGGATTCAAGACAGACTTTGTCAGGTTGTCCCGAGACGGCAGGGCCGCCAGGTGCGAACTGGATGCCTGCGAGCTTGGAAAGTACGTGATGGGCGAGGGAAAGGACGCCATCGGGAAGATCGACGATCCGGCGGCCTTCCTCAAGGGTCTTGACGACTCCTCCACCGCTCCGGTGCGGCCTCTTCTCGAGACTCCTGCGTGGGCGATGTCGCTTTCCGTAAAGGGGACGTCCCTTGCGACGACTCCCGCCGAGCGCTTCGACGCCGCGCTTCCTGAACTGAGGGGCAGGAAGTTCGCCAGCGCGGTCGTCATGTCGCTCTATGCGGAATGTCGCGCCATGGTCGACGGAATGCTGGCCGCAATGGGGGACGATCCGGCTGCCGCGAAGTTCAGGAGCCTGACGATGACGCTCCCCGCCGTTTCGGACAGTTCCATATCCTTCGGCTGCTGGAAGGAGAAAGGGGTGTTCAGGCTCTTCGGACGCATTACTGCGCGCGAACTCAAGAACTTCACTTCGGCCATTGCGTTCATCGTTACCGCCGCCGTGTCGGGGTTTGAAACGACCGAGGCGCGGGAAATCGTTGACGACGGTTTCGTCGAAGAGCCGGTCGAGGAGTAAACCGGCCGGAAGCCCGATGAAGATTGAGGCCTGCTGCAAGCTGAACTTCACTCTCGAAGTCTTTCCGAAGCGCGCTGATGGATATCACGCGCTTCGTTCGGTAGTCGTGCCCATTACGCTTTCGGATACGATCTCCATCGAGCCCGCGGACGACATATCCAGCGACACCGGCTACGGCGACGCCGATCTCTGCGTGAAGGCGGCCAGGGCGCTCGGTGTAGGATGCAGAATCTGCGTGGAGAAGCGCATTCCGGCGGGCGGCGGACTCGGGGGCGGCAGCGCCGATGCCGCGGCAGTCCTACGTGCGCTGAACGAGATGAAGTCCCTCGGACATGCCCCCGAGGAACTCGCGGAAATCGGCGCCTCCGTCGGCAGCGACGTCCCCGCACTTGTCCTCGCCCAGAGCTATCGCGAACCAATCATCATGGAAGGCCGCGGAGAAAAAGTTTCGCGTCTGTTCGGAGAACGCTCGCCTGCGTCTGTAAGGCTCCGAATCGCGCTCGTGAATCCCGGCGTGTTTTCTTCCACCGCCGAGGTCTACTCGAAGTGT
>JAFONM010000022.1 GCA_017418445.1 Kiritimatiellia bacterium | reverse complement strand
AGGAGTCCCTGGCGAACGCCTCGAAGCGTCCCGGCGGACCCAAGACGTTCGACGATATCCTCGAGAGTCATCCGGGCGGCAAGGAGCTCGCACTCAAGGAATTCAACGCCGGAATCCTGATTGACAAGATGATCAAGGCCGTAGTGGTCGACAAGGCCCCTGCCGAGGATCACAGCGAAGAGGCCAAGGATATCATCGCGCGCATCGAGGAGTCCAACAAGTCCGTCATGTCCGACGAGGAGGCCCTCAAGAAGATCAAGGAGCTCAAGGATCAGCTCGACAAGGCCCCCGAGGCGGGCAAGGCGGAACTGTTCGCGAAGCTCGCCAATGAGAATTCCGCATGCCCCTCCCGCGAGAAAGGCGGCGACCTCGGAGAGTTCGGCCACGGACAGATGGTTCCCGAGTTCGACAAGGCGGCCTTCGCCCTCGAGGTCGGCAGGATTTCCGAGCCCGTCAAGACGACCTTCGGCTACCATCTCATCATGACGACCGCGAAGTCTACGAACGACACCGTCACGGCGAGCCACATCCTGATCAAGACCGGCGAAAAGCAGAAGGTCCCCACTGTCGATGAAATCAACGATTTCTACAGGAGGAACAGCAGCCGCGGCAAGATCAACGAGTTCGTGATCGACGTCGTCTCGAAGGCGAAGGTCACGACGGCTCCCGATTTCGCCTCGATCCTGCCCAATCCGCCGCCGCCCGCAGCACCCGAGACCGCACCGGAAGCCAAGTCCGGGGAGAAGCCAGCCGAGGCGGCTCCTGCGGCCGAACCGGAAGCCAAGCCCGAGGAAAAGCCCGCAGAGGCCGCTCCCGCGGCACCGGTTGAAGCCGCGCCAGAAAAATGATATAATACGCGCCTACTTCTGAAAGGAATATAAAAAATGAGTCAGCACGCATCTCTTAAGGGTTCCGGAAAGATCACCGCCAAGCGCAACGTCCTCAAGCGTTTCGAACGCGTGGACCTTCTCAAGAAGCGCGGAGAGTGGAAGGAAGGAAGCCGCGGTCTCGGTCTCAAGAAAACGAAGCCCGAAGCCTAAGGCCAGGTCAATACCGCACAGACGGGCGTCCGGTTCGAATGAACCGGGCGCTTGTTTTATGATATAATACATACACATGAATACGCTCATTACAGGCGCGAGCTCGGGCATAGGCGAGGCGCTCGCCCGCGAGTGCGCCAGACGCGGGGACGCCCTCTTCATATGCGGACGCGACAAGGGGCGACTCGAGGCCGTCGCCGACGCATGCCGCGAGCTGGGGGCTGAATCCGTCTCCGCCCGCGTCGTCGACACGACGGACACGGAGGGAATCCGCGCGTGGATCAGGGAGTCCGACGAGTCGGCCCCCCTCTCGCGCGTGTTCGCGAACGCCGGCGTCGCGACCGGCGAGGAGAACGAGGAGAACGTCCGCAGGACCTTCGCGATAAACGTCGGCGGCACCGTCAACACCGTACTTCCGGCGATCGAGGCAATGCGCGCCCACGGCGCCGGGCAGATAGTCATCACGGCGTCGATCGCCGGATACGGCCCCCTCAGGAGCTGCCCTTCCTATTCCGCGACCAAAAGCTGCCTGAAGACGTGGGGACTGTCCCTCCGCGGATTCCTCAAGAAGGAGAACATCAAGGTGTCCGTGATATGCCCGGGCTTCATACGCTCGCGCCTGACGGACAAGAACACGTGTCCGATGCCCTTCTTCATGGAGGCGGACAGGGCCGCCAAGATCATCCTCAGGCGGGCGGACCGCGACATCGGACTCATTGCATTCCCATGGCCGATGCGCCTGGCGACATGGGGACTTTCGATACTGCCCAACAGGCTCAACGAATTCATAAACAGGTTCGTTCCGGACAAGGTCGCCGCCGGAAACCCGAAGGTGCTATGACGATTGCGATAATATCCGACGTCCACGCCAACCTTGAGGCCCTGAAGCGCGTCCTCGCCGATGCCGAGGCCCAGGGCGCGAAGGAGATCGTCTGCCTCGGCGACATAGTAGGATACGGCCCCCTTCCGAAGGAGACGCTTGACCTCGTCCGCAAACGCTGCTCGATAGTGCTCGCCGGCAACCATGACGACGCGGTATCCGGCCGCGGCGACGCATCGTCCTTCATAGACCTCGCGGGCGACGCCGTGCGGCGGCACCGCGACGCGCTCGACGCGGACGACCTCAGGTGGCTCAGGTCGCTGCCGTACACCGGCTACACGGGAGAGGCGCTCCTCTCGCACGGCGACTTCGTCGATCCGGAGAAGTTCTACTACATCGAGAACGACAAGGACGCGCTCGCGAACTTCAACGCGACGGACGCGAAGCTGATGTTCGTCGGCCACACGCATGTTCCGCAGCTCTTCCTCGTCGGACGCTCCGGGACGGTCTACGTGACCGAGCCGCAGGACTTCACCCTCGAGGCCGGGAAGCGCTACATCGTGAATCCCGGGTCCGTCGGATACCCGCGCGAATCCAACGGCCAGTGCTACTCGTCCTACGTACTCTACGACACGACGGAGCGCACGGTCACCTACAGGTTCCTCCCCTTCGCCGTCGCTTCGGTCATGCAGCGCGGAACGGGCGGATCCAGGAAGATCCTCAAGATCGTCGCGGCGGTCCTTGGATTCGTCGCGCTCGCCGCGCTGGCATTCATAATGTTCGGACCCGAGCCCGAACCCGAGGTCGTCACGGTAGTCAGGGACAGGACGGCGGAACTCTCCCTCGGGGAGAAGGAAATCCCGCTTGGTCCGCACGTCAAGGTCGTGAGGGCGAACGTCTTTCTCGGGAAGGATTCCGACCCCGTAACCGTGCAGACGGAATTCTTCGACGCATCGGGCAGGTCGTTCGACATCAACAGCGACACGGTGAAGAAGTCCTTCTCGCGCAGGCAGGACATTCCCAAGGGTGCGGTCAAGGCGAAGTTCACGGTCCTCAAGCTCAAGCCCGAGGACAATCCGCAGATAGAACGGTTCTCTCCCGAAGCCAGCCGACAGTAGCCGGAGAACGACCTTACAGAACGGGTCCCGGACGAAGAATGGTGCAGGATCCGTCGGCTTCGAGGCGGACTACCGTCGACGGGACTCCGCCGCGACTCGTCCCGTCGTCGACGACGATGTCGGCGGAGAGTCCGACATCCGCCAGGGCCTGCGGCGCGTCCGTCGCCTCGCGCCTTCCGGAGAGGTTCGCGCTCGTGACACGAAGGAGTCCGCCGCACCGCGACAGAAGCCTCCTCGTCCATTCATGATCCGGAACGCGGTATCCTTCGCCCTCGTAGACGATGGTGAGCGGGCCCGGCCAGTGCGCGACGAGATCGCTTCGCACGGGAGTCGACCCGGCGTCCGCCGCTAGCATGGCGATGGGCTTCTTCGCCTCGCGACCCTTTATCGTGTAGAGCCTCTCGACCGCGGCAGGAAAGCCCGGATGCGCAGCGAGTCCGTAGACCGTGTCCGTCGGAATGACTGCGACCCCGCCGGAAAGCAGGGTCGCGGCCGCGGCCTCGAGGCCGCCTTCGTCGCTTTTGACGATTCTCATCAGAAGAAGTATGTGACGGAGAGTCCGGCAGAGCGCGACTTGCCGTCGTGCGTATCGAACTTGTGCCTCTCGCCGGTCTGACGGTTCGTGATAAACGTCGATTCGCCGGCCATGTAGACTACGCCGTAGCAGGCGTCCACGCGCCAGTTCCTCCAGTGCCAGGCGAGTCCGAACGTCGCGATGTGGCGGTCGCCGGGCGGAAGCATCGTGCTGTTGTAGTAGTGGCTGCAGGCGTTCTGGTCGTAGACGTACGAGGCCATCGCCGTAAAGTTCTCGTGGAAGTCCCAGGCGAATCCGCCGCCGGCGCGGATCGTGTCGTCGAACTTGAGCGGTACGGTCTCCTGTCCGCCCGGAAGGTCGAAATCGATCTTCTGGAGGGACGACCACTGCGTCCAGCTGACGGCCGTGCCGAAGTGCAGTGTGTCGGTGATGTCCCAGTTGAGGCCGAGCGTCAGCGACTGCGGCAGACGTATGTCGGCGCCGCCGTGTCCGGTGTGCGACTTGGCGGCGGACTTGAGCGTGGAATCGACGGTGTTCTTCGCGGTCGCGCGGGCCGTGGTCTGCGCCTGGGCGAGCGCGGCGTCGTAGAACGGAGTCCCGGCGTAGGGGGCGACGGCGGCGGCGGCCATCGCGTCGGCCTGCGAATACGCGGCGGAATAGTCGCGTCGCCTGATGCTCATCTCCTGTGTTCCGCGTATCTTCGTGTCGATGTAGGACTTGTAGAGGAGGCCGACGGAGAGGTTGTCCAGTATCTTGTAGCGCGTACCGATCTGCCAGCCCCAGTCAGCACAGTTGTTGTCCGCGTCGATGTGGCTGCGCATCGCGCCGTATTCGGTGCCGTTCGCGGCGGCAGTGGGCTCCGAGTACTGCTCGAAGGAGAAGTACATGATCCTGAAGCCGGCGGCGACGGACCAGTCCTCGGTAATCTCGTAGGAGAGGTTTGGATTGAACGATATACCCTTGATCGTCGTCGAGCGCGTATCCCAGTTCAGGTCCCAGCTCTTGTGGTAATGGGAGCCGAGGCCGTACTCGGGCGCGATGCCGAAGCCGAACGTGAAGCCGTATCCGAGCGGCTGGGCCACCATGAAGTGGGGCAGCATGAATCCGCCAGGATCCATCTTGCGGCCGTGGCGGCCATCCACCGTGTAGTCCATGGTGGGATGCTCCGTGAGAAAGCCAACCGTGATGACGGTGTTCGTGAAGTCAGAGAGAGTAGCGGGGTTGTAGAAGTTCGCCGAGGCGTCCACCGCCTTGCCCACCACTCCGCCGCCAAGGGCGGTCCCGGCAGTCGAGCCTTCATAGAGAGCGAATCCAGAGCCATACGCGGCACCCGCCACGCTCGCCGCGACTGCTGCGGCGGCCGCCGCCCTGCCAAAAATGCACCCGGAACCCCTGCCCATCAGTTTGTTGAGTTTCATGAAGACTCCCCTGGTTGGTTTTTGGGGGCATAGTATATCATATTTGGCGGCAGTATGGAATTACCAACTTCTGCCCTCTGGCTTCCGCCTAGCGTAGTTCGGACTGCAGGAGCGCGCGGGCGGAGCCGGGGCCGCCGAGGAGGCGCACGAAGTAGCCCTCGATGCGGTCCGCGAGCGGAGTCTTCGTGAGGTCGGACCCGAATATCGACTCGTTCGCGAGGATCGGACGGATCTGCCCCTTGTAGCTCTTCGGATCGTTCCAGACGACGTCCGCGAGCTTCGCCTGCAGCTCCTCGCGGAGCGGATCGTCAGAGACCTGCATCGGCTCGCCCCTGTCGTTGACGGCGAGGAGATAGCGAAGCCATCCGGCGATCGCGAGCGGAAGCGAGACGAGGTTCGAGAAGTCCTTCTTCTCGCGGACGTAGCTCTTGATCGTCTCGCCGAAGCGCGGACCGACCTTCGCGGAGGTGTCCGTCGCGATGCGGCGCGGATCGTCCGGCATGAACGGATTCGGCAGCCGCTTCTCCACAACTTCGTCGAGGAATGCCTTCGGGGAAATGATCTTGGGATCGACGACGACGGGGAGTCCCTCGACATAGCCGAGGCGCTTCACGAGCTTGACGATGTCCGCGTCCTTCATCTCGTCGCATATGAGCGTGTAGCCGAAGAGGCATCCATACATCGACATGGAGGTGTGGAGCGGATTGAGGCACGTCGTCACCTTCATCTTCTCGGTCATGTCGACGGTCTCGGCGGTGCCGAGGTAGACGCCCTCGCCGTCGAGCTTCTCGAACGGAGGACGTCCGTTGGGGAAGCAGTCCTCGATGACGAGCGTCTGCGGCTTCTCGGCGTTCACGAATCCCGCCGCGGTTCCTTCCGGCTCCATGCCCTCGATGCCGTCCGCCTTGAGCGACTCGTACACCTTCTGATGCGGACGCGGGGTGATCTTGTCGATCATCGTCCAGGGGAACGAGCAGACTGAACGGTCCTCGAGATAGTCTACGAAATCCTGTCCGGCGAAGCCCTTGTCGACCCACGCCTTGGCGATCGCGACGACGCTCGCCTTGAGCTTGTCGCCGTTGTGCGAGCAGTTGTCCATCGAGACGACGGCGATCGGGAGGCGTCCCGCCTTGAAGCGTTCGAGGAGGAGTGCGGCCACGACGCCCATCGAATGCTTCGCGACGGAGGGGCCGTTCTCCATGTCGGCGGCCGCCTGGTCCTGGAGCGAACCGTCAGGATTCGTGATCTTGTACGCCTTTTCGGTCACGGTGAACGTGACGAGCTTGAGGGACGGACTGCGGAATGCCGAGACGATGCGCGCGGTGCCCTCCGCGAAGTCGGGGTTGCCGAGTCCGATCTGAACGCCGTCGGCTATTCCGGCGAGAATCTCGCGGGAGGTCGTCCCGTCGGGATTCATGAGGACGTTCAGCGTGAGGCAGTCGTTCGCCTTGTAGATGTTCTCTATGACGGCCGGGTTGCGCGTGCCGATGGCGACAATGCCGGTCTTCAGGAGCCCCTTCTCGATGAGGTGCTGCGCGACCGATCCAAGAAATCCGCGGAAGATGTTTCCCGGTCCGAAATGCACCCATTCGGGCGCCCTGGCGGTCTCTTCGCGGACAGCCTTGATGTCGAAGCCGGGCAGCTTGACGCCTGCTCTCTTCCAGTCCTCCGCGTCCTTGACGATCGATTCGAGCGTGAGCCTCATCTTTTTCCCTCCCCCTGCAGTTGTTCAAATTACGGCAACGCGGCTCCGACGAGCTTCGATACGAGCTTGCCGTCCGCCTGTCCCTTGAGTCTCGCCATCGTCTCCTTCATGACGCGGCCCATGTCCTTCTTGGACACGGCGCCGAGCTCGGCGATGACCGCCTTTACGGCGGCGGCGACCTCTTCTTCGGAAAGCTGCGCGGGGAGATACTTCTTCAGCAGGTCGCGCTCGGTCTTCTCGCTCGCGGCGAGTTCGGCACGTCCCGCGGCCTCGAACTGCGCGATCGACTCGTCGCGCTGCTTGACGGCCTTGGCGAGGACGCCCATCACCGCGTCGTCGGTGATCTCCTTGCCCGCGTTGACGGTGAGGTCCTTGACCTTCGCTATCACTCCGCGTATCGTGTTGACCGCGCCCATGTCGCGGGCCTTCATCGCGGCCTTCATGTCGGCCGTGAGCCTGTCATACATATCTGCCATTTTCGAATCTCCTTTGCTGGAGTATTATATCATAAAAGAGGTGGCTGGCGGCTGGCGGCCGGCGGCGAAAGAAAAAGCCCACGGCTGCACCTAACGCCGCCTTGGTATGATGTTTCACGGAAGCCAATTGCGTTTGAATACATCAAGGCACCGCAAACGCGGGGCCTTGATGCGGTATCCGGCATCAGTACGCAATGAAGTAGAATCCCTGTGGGAGCTTGATCAAGGTGTTGTCTTCAATCTTCCAGCCGCTCGGTTCCGTTCCTGCATGGAGGAGCGTGAGCGGCCCGATGGTGGAATCGGCGTTGTAAGCGTCGATTGCGGCGTCGATGGTCGGATATCTCGTGCCGTT